>CAZPPY010000099.1:0-3791 GCA_964588575.1 uncultured Candidatus Saccharibacteria bacterium | reverse complement strand
AAGCGGACTACACTGGGAATTATGAAGAATAAGCATGTCACAATCTACAGCGCTGACTGGTGTGCTTTTTGCCATGCGGCAAAAGACTACCTCGATAAGCTCGGTGTGTCGTACGAGGAAAAGGACGTGGAGCATAACATTCTCTACGCCAATGAATCCGTGCAGAAGTCCGGCCAGATGGGTATTCCGGTGCTCGACATCGACGGCAAGATCATTATCGGTTTTGACCGTCCTCGTATCGACGCCGCGTTAGCAGCGTAAGCCACCGCGGCCCGCTGACAAAAGCAGCACCGGGGTGTTATGCTTGCTCTATAGCCAATCGCCTCCAAAGGCGGCTACCATTTATATGACATTTGAAGACTACCAAACAAAAGAGTCCGTAGTTGTTGTCTATACCGGCGAAGGGAAAGGGAAGACCAGCGCATCACTCGGGCTGCTTGTCCGTGCGCTCGGCAATCGCTGGAGCGTCGCGTTTATTCAGTTTATTAAATACTGGGGCGTCGGCGAACACGTCTTTATCCGTGACATCCAGCCGCTTTTCAAGGATCAACTGCACTTTTATAAAGGCGGCAAAGGGTTCTATCAGGCACCGGATGATATGAGCCTTCCGAATATTACGCCCGAACAACACAAGAAAGCCGCGGAGCAAACATTCGAGGAAGCGCTACGCTGCGTTGCGAGCGGCAACTTCCAGCTGGTTATTTGCGACGAGATCAACAATGCCGTACACGACGGGTTACTGACCATTCATCACCTGGAATTACTCATCAAAAAGCGCGCACCAAATACGAGTCTTTGTCTGACCGGCCGCAACTTTCCAAGTGAACTATTGCCACTCGTCGATATCGCCACCGACATGAGCAAAATAAAGCACCACTTTGATGATAAGTACTTAGCAAACAAAGGTATCGATTTCTAAGCCCCAGTTACGCGCCGATGGCGCGCTTCAGTGCCAACAAGTCATAGAGTGCGTCCGAGACAAGGATTGCGCCCATGTAGGCGCCTGTGACGTATATTTCGTCACGGTCCCATACACGCCGCGAATGAAGATCGTCACGGTCCTTAAACCGGCCGACATACTTTGCCGTCTTATAAAGGATATCTTCCACGGCGATATTATTCAGTTGTGTTGGGTAGTACAGTGAAAGCTCCGGCGTATCAGGGATTTCAGTCTTGTACGATCCGACCGTTGCGACGTCAATCGAACTCCAGGACCAGAAGCCAGCCAGCGCACGCGCAATATTTTTGACTGAATCGCCACTACCAACAAGTTCCGTAATAATAAGCGCCCGCTCATCCTCGCTTTCCTGTGCCGGGAACATGCCATCAGGTACGCGCCCATGATACCGCCCGTTCATAAAACAGAGTTCCGCAGGAGCCCGGCCGGCCTCCTCGCGGCGCTTGTTGACTAGCCGCCAGATAAATACCGCCGGCAAAATACCGGATATCTCATCACCTACAGCAAGCGATACACTGTCATAATGGCTGTCAAGCACCTGCGTTAAATCCCAGAGCAGCCGAAGGATTGACCTGTCTGAAAACGGCGCATCGACCGTACGGTACAATTTGTCCAACGTATCATCAACCAACTGCTGAAAATCCCTGCATGCAAAGGGAATTTCAACCCAAGTATTGCAAAGCATGAGTTCGCCAAGCGCCTGTGCAAGATCCTGCTGTACTGCCTCGGCGACTTCCTGACCTGCATAGCTAAGCTCGAACATAATTTTACTAATCCTATAATACTTGCAATCACGTGCAAAAGTTTTGACAGTAATAGATAGAATTGACACGTGCGAATGCGGTTTTTATAGTGAAAATAGCGGACAAAACCGCCGTTCATTACTCTTTACATCTTATAAAGGAGGGATATATGGCAAACATCGTTCGATGGAGTGATCCATTCTCGGACTTAAGCACTATGCACAGCCAGCTCGACGACATGTTCAACAGCATGTTTGGCGGCATGTCGACTATGCCGGCTATGCAGTCGATGCCGGCGATGGACGTATATAGCGAGGACGATAAAGATCTTATAGCGGAAGTCCATGCTCCTGGCTTCACCAAGGACGACATCGATGTTAGCGTCCATAACGGCATCCTGGAAATCAAAGGCGAGAAGCACGAAAAAGACGAGAATAAAGGCAAGAAACGCAGTTATATGATGCACGAAAGCCACGCCAGCTTTTATCGCCGGCTCGTTCTGCCCGATTATGCCGATGCCGACAACGTCGACGCGCACTTTGACGACGGCGTCTTGAAAGTAACCGTTCCATATAAGGCGTTACCGAAGCCAAACGTGGTACTTCTCTATCATCAGTATCATCATATCTACCAACAACTACACAACCCAACCAACAACCCAACCAACAACCACCAAGCACACAATGATTATTCATATAATAAAATCAGCATGTGGGCAAGAAATAACAAAAACAACCAGCTAGCGCCCGCGGTTGCTCATAATGGCTTCATAGGTGGCTTGTGCCATCGGCACGACTGTCACGCTTGCTTCGTTATTTTTCCCTGCGGCGACGATGGCTATCATGCCCATACGATTTGAGAGGCCGGCAGCAACCCAGCGGTGCTCGCCATGTTTGCTATACCACACCGTGCCCGCGTGAAGCGGCAGGCGAGACGCAACATCTTCCAACCCGCCGTAGAAGTGTATGACGACTGCACCCAGCGCCGGATCAAATTCTGCCTCAGTATCTGGTCGTTTTAAATCAGGAATGTGGTGGGGCAGCGCAACTAACGTGTGCACTCTGTCTCTCACCACTCCAACATCGTGCGGCGGTATCGACCACGGCTCATCGGGCTTCATTTCCTCGAGCTCGGGCAACGAAGCGAGACTGCACCATTGGGGAGCGCCCGTTTGGTTCAAGCGTTCAAAAGTGTGCTGATATGCGACATCGCTCATTTTCATCACTATATCATATATGATCTATATGTTTCGTATGCGCACAACTGGACGGCTATTTAGTACCGTCTGACAACAGGCCAAGCAATTTTTCGGTCAAAAGTATCTCATAGCTGCCGAGCCACACTAAAACCGCCAACGGCCAGACCAGCGGCCAGAGCCGTACATGGTTCACGCGGAATGTCTTCGGCCACCAGGCAAGGTACGGCCACAGCCCGCCCCGATCGGCCAGAATACGCTTCGCCATCGCCGCGACCCGGAACGCTGAAAGGTATTTCGTCCGGTAGCCAGCCGCCGCCAGATGAATACCCAGATCAAGATCCTCATGAATATCCGTACGCGTGAAAACATGACTTTTCACAGCCCTCCACGCAACCATTGGAATCACACTGTTCGAACCCCAAGGAAAATAATAGCCGAGCAGCACCCGGTTCAGGCGGTGCACTAGAAGATCATAGACCCGGCCCGTCACTTTTCCGCTGCGAAGATTATAGAAAGAACAACCGCCGGTCAGTACGGTGTTATTGTGTCTTTGGTCAACATAAAATCTGTGGACGCGCGCCACCCAATCCGGCGGGATCTGCGTATCGGCATCAATCCTTGCCAGCAGATCACCGCGCGCCGCATTGAAGCCGGCGTTCCGTGCAAAGGCGATACCCTGCCGCCGTTCCGATACAACTTTGACAAACGGAAACGTGCGGGCAATCCGGGCAGTGGCATCGGTAGAATTGTTGTCCACGACGATCACTTCGTCGGGCAAGCTCGTCTGCATAGCAATCGCGTTCAGGCACGCCGGAAGCGTGCGCGCTTCGTTATAAGCAGGTATGATGATACTAATGCGTTTTTTCATTACAGGTACTATTGTATGACAGCG
>CAZPPY010000098.1:0-3798 GCA_964588575.1 uncultured Candidatus Saccharibacteria bacterium | reverse complement strand
CGGCGTATTGCCAAACAGTTCACGAATCGGCGTAAACAAACCCGTATATGTTGCAGGGTTGGAGCGCGGCGTGCGGCCGATCGGCGCCTGGTCGATAATGATCGCTTTGTCCAATTGCTTGATGCCTTCGATATCGTCGTGCCGGCCGGGTGCGGTATTGGCCCGGTGCAGTTGCGCCAAAAGTTCTTTTGCCAGAATGTCATTGATCAGACTCGACTTGCCCGAGCCACTGACGCCGCTAACCACCACCAGTTTGCCGAGCGGAATTGTAACATCAATATTTTTCAAGTTATTTTCACGCGCGCCTTTGATTACCAGTTCTTTGCCGTTACCGGCCCGTCGTTTCTTTGGTACCGCAATTTCCTTTTTACCAGCAAGGTACTGGGCAGTGATACTTTCCGGAATGCGCACGACTTCATCGGGTGAGCCGGCAGCGACGACGTTCCCGCCGTGAACGCCAGCACCCGGACCAATGTCCAGCAAATAATCCGCGGTCCGGATTGTCTCTTCATCGTGCTCCACGACAATAACGGTATTGCCCAAGTCGCGCAGGTGCTTCAGCGTCGTAATCAGCCGGCCGTTATCGCGCTGGTGCAAGCCGATCGACGGCTCATCGAGCACATATAGCACACCCATGAGCCCCGAGCCAATTTGCGTCGCCAGCCGGATGCGCTGCGCTTCGCCGCCAGACAACGTCGTTGCACCCCGCAGTAATGTCAAATAGTTCAAACCAACGTCCACCAAGAACCGCAGCCGTGCCGAAATCTCTTTCAAAATCAGCTTGCCGATTGTTTGCTCTTTTTCGTTTAATTCAAGATGCGTAAACCACTCATATGCATCGTCGATCGACTGATCGCAAACATCCATGATTGATTTGCCATTCACCGTCACCGCCAGCACTTCCGGCTTCAGGCGGCGGCCCTTGCACGCGTAACACGGCTTTTCCTGCATAAATTTCTCTATGTCACGGCGAATGAAATCACTATCTGTATCGTGATGCCGGCGCTCCAAGTTCGGCACTACCCCTTCGTACGTCGTCGTAAATGTACGGCCGCCGCCGAGGCTGACACGGAACGTCTCATCACCTGTACCGTACATAATCCGGTCCATGTCTTCTTTTTTCAGTTGCGCGGTCGGCACATGCAGGGAGAAATTATACCGGTCGGCCACGGCCTGCAATTTCTTCATATACCACGCGTCGACATTAAAGCGGTTGAACGGACGGATTGCGCCTTCGGCAATCGTCAGGCGGCCATTCGGGATAACCAGCTCAGGATCAACTTCCAGCCGCGAACCAAGTCCTGTACATACCGGACAGGCGCCGTGCGGAGAGTTGAAGCTGAACGTTCGCGGCTCCAGCTCCGGAATCGCCAGATCCGGATGATCCGGGCAGGCATACATCAAGCTATAATTCCCAAGTTCGTTGGTGTCCGCGTTCAGCACGTTCATCCGGCCCTCGGCGACTTCCAGTGCCTGCTCTACTGACTGCGCCAGACGCGTCCTGCTTTCGTCGTTATTCACAAGGCGATCTACGACTACTTCGATCGTATGGCGATAATTTTTGTCTAATGTCGGAAACTCGTCAAGCGCGTACACCACGCCGTCCACGCGAACCCGCGCAAAACCAGCACGCTGGTATTGTTCCGGAATGTGCTCAAAGGCGCCTTTTTTATCAACGACTACGGGAGCCAAAATCATCAGCCGCGCATCCTTCGGCAAAGCCACAACCTGCTCAATAAGATTCGCCGTCGTCTGCCGCACAACCGCCTGGCCGTCGATCGGGCAATGCGGCACACCGATGCGCGCAAACAGCAGCCGCAAATAATCATAAATCTCTGTCACGGTCGCAACGGTACTGCGAGGATTGCGGCTGGTCGACTTTTGGTCGATAGAAATTGCCGGCGACAAGCCGTCGATCTGATCCACGTCCGGCTTTTCCATAATGCCCAAGAATTGACGAGCGTATGAACTGAGTGACTCCACATAGCGGCGCTGCCCTTCGGCATAAATCGTATCAAAAGCAAGTGAAGACTTGCCGGAACCCGAGAGGCCGGTAATTACCACTAACTTGCCGCGCGGAATCGTAACGTCAATATTTTTGAGGTTATGCTCGCGCGCGCCCTTAACCTGTATAACATCCGCCATAAGCTAAGCCATTATACAGTTTTTCAGCGGTTTTTTCTAGACTGCGCCGAGCCAGTGAGTGATAAAAGGTGTCTAAAAAAACTATAAGGCGCGGAGCATGTGATGGGGAAAGAGAATATTATTTCTCAACTTCTTCATCTGCTCCAGCGCCTAAAAATGATTGCAATCGATGCTGTCTAAGGTTAGTCCTTAGTTCCAGGACAGGCGTCCAGTGTCGAAACACCTTCTGCATCATCGTCAGCCAGGTACACGGATAAACCGCATGCTTAGCTTAGGTTGTTACCCTATCTCCTTGATGAGGAGCATTGGAAGTGGTACGCATAGCTTGTCATGTAAGGCAACAAATCACGATAATCAGTCGCAATTCACCATATGGTGATGGTCGAGACGCATTATAGCGCTCACCACGTTCCCTAAGGACACAAGCTTTCGTACCACCCAAACCTCGACGTTGATCATCGAATGTACATAATGATACCACTCATTTATAATATTGTCAACACTATTTTTTAAAAATTTACGAATTTTTTATCTCTACCCCTGTTATTGACAATACGGATTATTCGCATTTCGGCCTCGCTAGGCCTCGTCAGTACGACAATTTGATTCGTATATGCGATTTGTGTTGGTTATATACGTGATTAGTGAAATGGGCAACCGCGCCGCAGTGACAGGAGTGGTCCTGTTGCTTTTTCGGCATCACTGCAGCACGGTAACTGTACCGAAATCCGGTAGAGCCCTAGCTTTTTGCTTCCAGTTGCCTGAGACGATTCCGCTCGGCCACGACACGATTGACGAGGTCATCCACCACCACATGCATTCTGCTTCTCAGCTCTTCGGTCGCGATTGTGCGATCCATACGGACCGTCACGCCATCGAAGCGCAGGATAATGACAAAGTCATCATCCGGCCGTTGTATGCTGGTAGCCTCCGACATGCCTTCATGTGCCGCAGTAAAACAGATTTCAATCCCATTCTCCACGGTAGCCTCCAGACTGCTTGCCACAGGATCTCCCATGCTAACCACTAGCACAAGCTGTGGTCCGTGCGCTCAAAGCCTGAACGCATAGATCACAGCTCGGTGCTATATTTGTTAACCAACACGCTCCCCTATATAAGGAAAGATGTATATATTATACACTAAATGGTAAATTTTAGCAATATGTTCGGTATGTAAAACAAAAACAGCTGGCAGACGTGGCTTTTAGGTTGGATACCTAAATACTAACCACGCTGTCAGCCGTTGCACGCCTTAGTTAGGCAAGCCTGTAGCTGCTAAGCTCACGCTCCTCTTGGGCATGCGCCAGATGACGCTGCTGCATCTCCATCAGCTTCTCTTCAAGATCAGCGATGTCCGCCTTCTCCTCACTCGTTGGGATAGGCCCCGTACAATCGTAGGTACCTACGACCCGGCCGCCGTCGAGAAACTCGACATGGAGGAATGAGCCCGGGAAAGCACAGACATAGCGAAGGTCGCTGGTGTTCTTGTTGATCCACATAAGACGCTTGCCGGTAATGTCGCCCGTCATCTTGTTCCTCTTTCTTCGGAACTCACCGCCGGCACTGCTGCCACACACGTCATCCAAACGTGAAACGGAATACGCATATATTACACTGATTTAGTATTTTTGCAATATGGTGTCACCGCATTTC
>CAZPPY010000097.1:0-3864 GCA_964588575.1 uncultured Candidatus Saccharibacteria bacterium | reverse complement strand
ATCCCTGCGTTTTCAGCAAGCTGGCCATATACCGGCAAATAACATTACGTGGAGCAGCGACCAGGGCCAGGTGCACTTCTACCAGCACCGGGAAAGCCTGCTGCTAATCTATGCCGATCATGGCAGCGTCTGGTTTGATGTCCATCCGGAAGCGCATGAGGCGTATGTCAGTGCACGCGATCCAGCGCGTCCGAATTGGAATGTTACCGTGTACGGCAAACGCGCGTCGCAGGGGTGGCTTGAGAAGTACACGCAGTTCGATGAGCAAGAACATCGCGCCGGGGTTGAGGCAAGGGTTGCGGCTGCGATGGAACAGTATGAAGCTGGACAAACATTACCTCCTACACCATGCGAAGGGTGGCTTGACGCCGAAGGGCAATTAAATCGCCTGATGGCACAACACTTACCCGAGCAGTTGATGCATTACTTTTCCGAGCTTTCGCGTGCGATGGCATTATGCCATTTGCCGCCTGGGCAAAGGCACAGCTTGCTGGCGATCTTGAAGAACTCGAAGATTAGGCACAAGTGTCTTCTGCCATGTTTTTAGTTACTCTTGCTTCTTGAGGTGAAATACGGTAGGATATATGGGATATGCAAAGTGTAGTTAAAACTATTTCAGACTCGTTCAAGAAGTCGGCCGTCGTTGACGTGCGTACCGGCGATACCGTCCGCGTGCATCAGCGCATCCGCGAAGGCAACAAAGAGCGCGTGCAGGTTTTCCAGGGCCTGGTTATCCGCACGACTAAAAAAGACAGCCATACCAGCAGCATTCTCGTTCGCCGCATTGCCAGTGGTGTCGGCGTCGAAAAGAGTTTCCTGCTCAATAGTCCGCTGGTGCTGAAGGTTGAAGTAACCAAGCGCAGCAAAGTTCGCCGCAAGTATCTGACATACATGCGCGAGCGCACCGGCAAGGCCGCCCGCATGACTGGCCTCGAATTTGACCGTCAAGCAGTAAACGCAGTCCACGACCGCTCCGCTGAAGCAGAAGAAGAGAAGCTGAAAGAAGAAGCAGCAAAAGCAGCCGAGGAGGCTGAAGCGGAGAAAGAAGCTGAACAGGCAAAACTTGAAGCCAAGCAGGCTGAAGTTGCTGCCCGCCATGAAGAAGCAAAGTAGCAGTTACCTTGTAGCGAATCGCGAAACAGCAGGATATTCCTGCTGTTTTTTGTAGCGGCCAATGGCTAGACTACAATGAGTATATGTCTATTATCGTTGGCATGGATGAAGTAGGCCGGGGTTGCTGGGCGGGTCCGGCTGCCGCTGGAGCCGTTATCCTGAAGCAGGCAATTCCGGGCGTGAAAGACTCAAAGCTTTTAAGTCGTCTTCGGCGCGCCGAATTGGATGGAATTATTCGTAGACAAGCGCTGGCGGTTGGCATCGGTTGGGCCCAAGTAGCTGAAATCAATGAACTTGGATTGACGGCTGCCCTGAAGCTGGCATTTGCACGAGCACTGGCTGAAATTACCGTTCAATACGACGAAATTGTCATCGACGGTAATTACAACTTTCTGACGGGCATTGAGAAAACGCGCACGCTCATAGATGCCGACGCGCTTATCCCGGCCGTCAGTGCCGCAAGTATTGTTGCCAAAGTCGCACGCGACAACTATATGATGCGCCTGGCTGAGCAGTATCCCGGCTATAGCTTTGAGCGCCACGTCGGGTATGGCACGAAAGAGCATCAACAGGCGCTGGCAAAACAAGGTATTTGCGCGCTGCATCGTACGAATTTCCGGCCAATTCAAGCGGTAATGGCAATGAACGTATGAACACGACACATATCGGCAATGATGCCGAAGCCGTTGCAGTTGACTATCTTGTAAGGCAAGGGTTCAAGGTCGTAGAACGGAATTTCCGTACGCCACGCTGTGAGATCGATGTCATAGCCGAGAAAAATGGATGTCTTTACTTTGTCGAAGTAAAGTACCGTAGCAATGCCAGCCAGGGTACAGGGCTGGACTATGTCACGCCAAAAAAGCAAAAACAAATGCACTACGCGGCGGAAACCTGGATACACGAACATACATGGACGGGCGAGGCGGTTCTATCTGCTATAGAGATTAACCGCAATCTGCAAGTTACCGAATTTATAGAAGACATTTCTTAATATTCCTCTCCGAGAAACCGAGGGATTACTTTTGCGTTAAGGGATAAGTATGAGGTTGGCTCTTTGGAGCTGGACGTTAATTATTGCTGAAGAATGCTTTGACGGATCCGAGGTCGCGGGCAAGCCACTGTACTCGGGTGTCAATCTCACTCAGGCCGATCGTAATGTTACGCGTTAGTTCTATATCATCGATTTTTGGCTTAAAGAATGCTGCGTAGCGGTCCGCCCAGGCGCGCGTATTACAGATGCCGGCGGCATAGCGCGGAAAATCGTCGTAGGATTTGTCGTGGGCATAGGTGTCAGTAATCCATTGCCAGTTGGTTTCCATCCAGTTCCAGGCCTTTTCACGGCTGTAGCGATTCCTTAGAAGATATATAAGCCAGAAATCAGCGTCCTGCGGCTTGACTTTAGTGGTATCTTTTAGGCGGTCAAGCAGGATGTCCATTTCGGATTCGTCGCGCGTTGCCGTCAGCGCCGCCATGACATCGGCGCGCAAATCGCTATTAACTGTCTTGTCGTGCAGGTCCAACAAATAATGAAACGCACTATCGGTATGGCGCTTTACCGGAACGGCAAAAATAGTGCTCCGCAGCTCTGCATTCAGTTGTTGATCATCGGTCTTATATGCGTCAAATTGGCGCAGCGCTTCATCGACAATTTCTGGCACCTCGGCATATGCAGCGAGTGCGATAATATCTGCTCTGAGTTTCTGATCAGATGAAGATTCACCCGGCTTTTCTATCCAGCCGAGCCGTCCGTATTCATTATGGGTAAGCGTCCGAATGAACTGTTTGATACGCTCTTCCAGCGTTTCGTCCAGGTCGATGAAACGACGTGCTTCTGCCACGATGAGAGCGATAATTCCCCAAACCGGTTCTGATTGTTCGGCGGTGTACGCCGCCAGAAGTTTGAGTACGTCGCCAAACGATTCGTAACCGGCCCGCGACAACATGCTGGCGTTATTGAGCAGCATCAAACGGTCGGCGACAGCAAGCTGGCCGCTGGCAACCATATCTATAATGCGTTGGCGGTAGCTGGAATCTGTGTAATGGACGATATAGTGGCCTTTAAACCCTTGGTTGACCAATGCGGCGTCATCCGCGGCTAGTTTGATGATCTTTTCCGTGCTATCAAGTTGGCTTGGCAGCTTTGGCTGGTTGGAGAAAAGTGGTACCGGCCAAATTTGACCGTCTGAGGTAGCGCCGCTTTCCAGGAAATGCTGTTGACGGATCGTAATGGTGTCGGGTTGCTGGTCGACACTGATAACCGGGAAACCGGATCGTTCCAGCCAAGGGTTCATGAAGGCAGCGATATCCATGCCGCTTGCCTCGCTGAGCGCTTGCCACAGGTCGGCGCCAGCCGTGTTGCCGTATGCAAATTTTTTGAAGTAATGGGTTAACCCCTTGCGGAAGGCCGCTTCGCCAATATAGCTTTTCAGCATATAGAGCACGCGCCCGCCTTTGGCGTAGATGATCGCCGGGTCGAATAACGTATTAATTTCGTCCGGATGACGGACGTTTGTCTTAATAGCCTGGACGCCTTTTGTTGCATCCCGGCGCAAGCTAACAAGTCCCTCGCCGGCCACAAACTGGTCCCAGATATGCCACTCCGGAAACATAGCGTCGACTGCCTGGTATTCCATCATATTGGCAAAGCTTTCGTTGAGCCAGATATCGTCCCACCAGCGCATCGTTACCAGGTTGCCGAACCGCTGGTGGGCGGTTTCATGGGCAGCCGTTGTTGCAATATGTTCTTTGGTC
>CAZPPY010000096.1:0-3879 GCA_964588575.1 uncultured Candidatus Saccharibacteria bacterium | reverse complement strand
TCTGGACGAACTATTAATACAGACCGAATCTGGCTATGGCACGGCAATCCGCGCGTATCGCCGGACGCTGTCACAAAGGAACCATTTACTAAAGAGCGGCCACGCCCCGGCAGACCAATTATTTCCGTGGGATGTTCGTCTGAGCGAGCTTGGTGGACGCATTGTCCGTGCCCGATCTGATCTGGTTGCACGAATAAACAACGAACTCCCGGGCCTATACCGCGACCTTTCGCAGAGCACGACGGGCGTTGCTGTGACGTATCAAACAGCGGCAGACTCGGCGCAGTACGAGAGCCAGATGCTGCGGCAGCTTGAGGTGCGCCGTGCCGACGACATACAGCGTGGCTTCACGACGTTTGGGCCGCATCGCGACGACTTGTTTGTGGCATTCGATGGCAGACCGGCAGAAGAGGTGGCTTCACGCGGTGAAACGCGGACATTTGTGCTAGTATTGAAGATTCTAGAGCTGCAGCTCTTGAGCGAGCGGCGCGACCAGTCTCCCGTGGTTCTTCTGGATGACGTCTTCAGCGAACTCGATGGCGCCCGCCGCAAGGCGTTGACCGCACACCTTCGCATGTATCAGACATTTATTACCACAACAGATGCCGATGTGGTAGTTCACCACTTTGCAGACGAGTGCAACGTGCTATTGCTCACTAAGGGTTAGCAGGATTGTAAATGATGGTCAGCTTGCTCGGGTCAACGCCGGCCGTATGCAGATAATCAAGTGCGGCTTGTCGTGACTGCTGGGTAAGTATCTGAAATGCGCTTCGGCTGGGGTTGCCGCTTTGTACACTCGTAGTAATGAGTAGTGTTGGCCGGCTGATATTTGTGTATGTCAGGTTGTACAAGGCGGTGGTCTGGATGGCGGTGTCGAGTGCTGCGGCACGTTCTGTATTCTGATCGGTGGTGCCAGCGGTAAACCGATAGATTGCCGCTGTATTGTCGTCCTGGTAGGTCGTCGCATAGTAGGTATTAGTGCCATCAAAACTGATTGATGTTGGATCCTGTCCTTTTGGTAGCGAACTGATTGCAATAGCGCTCCGTGTCGTCACGTCCATTTTCCAAATACTTCCCCGCTTTCCGTACACATAGTGCGAGTTATCAATCCAGGCAGGTGTTGTGATGTTTGGCGCTTCCGCGTCATACAGCCAGCGATTTTTTTGTAAGTCATACAAGCTGATGGTGTTGGCGCGTCGCAGTTGGATGGTTGCGTATGCACCATCCGGCGAGATTGATGCGTCGACAATCGGCCCGGTCGTGAGTGTTGATTGCTCCCCGGTGTTGATATCAATTGCTAAAGGGTCAACCGCATACGCGCTATACGCAGAGCGAATATTTTCTGCGGCATCCGGCATCCGGGTTGAATACGCAATGACTTTTGTACCGCCGTAAGCAAGTTGATCGATCTTTTTATTGATTACCAGAAGGCGCTTCGGAGCCGCATCAGGCGAACTGTACCAGAACAACGCCTGGTTGGCTGCAATGACAAACGAGTCGTTTGAAGGATTTGTAGCGACAATCATCCGGCTGATAAGGCCCGGGAAGCCGGTTGTGTTGAGCGGAATCAGCTGGCCGCCGCGCAAAACATATGGCAGACCGTTCGTGACCGCGATGGCTTGGCCGCCTTTTACAAGATGTATACCCTGGGCGTTACCAGTATTGTCGGTATTGAGGTTCGCGATAGGAATATCGCTGTCGAGCGCAGCCGTATTGCCGTTTGCGTCAAGTTGTTCTATGACCCTTAGTGAGGTATTGAGGTAACTGACAGTGTTTGTACCAGGAATAACATCGTAGGCAACCTGACGTGCGAGCGTTGACGCCGGCAGTTCAGCGGTTGCAGCGAGCGCGAGTTTTTGATTTTGGAACAAAGAGCCTTGCACGTAGAAAAGTTGTTTGCCGCTTGCGCCATTGTCGGTCAGGATTAGGTATTTGCTGGTGCCGACTCCTAGGGTCACGCTATTGCTCCTCATTCTTACGCCAGAGATTTTCGTACTTCCGTCTACGTCAAAAATAGTTACCGTCGTACCGGCCGGCGCGATGACGGTGATCCGTGCTTCGATGAATGACCGGTAGATAAAAACACACACGATAATAGCGGCTAAGAGCGCGCCGAGAAGTAGTAACGCTCTTCTATAGCGGAACGATTGGCCATACTGCATACTACGGCTCCACCTGTTCGATGGCTACATTCGGAATTGACTGCAATGCACTAGTTGTTGAAACGGTGACATTATAGGTTGCCTGCGGCCGCTGGACGACGAGGGTAAAGTTCACGGTGTTGCCCTTGATTGTTACCACATCGTTCTGTATGCCGGCCCGGACGCTTGCCAGACCAGAGCGGGCCATCAAGAAGTTATTGATAATCGTCTGGGTATTTGATGCCTGGTCATCGGTAAGGTTGTTGTAGAGCGCATCAATGCCGCCGATAGTGACACTCGGCCGTTCGCCCGTATCGCCAGCCAGCGAGCTATCCTCGCCCACGATATCGTTCAACGTCTGGCCGGTTACTGCGTCAGTGAAGCGGATTTCACTTGGCGGCGGTGTGGTGGTGTTGCCACGCCCGCGCAAACTGACCCCGACGAGTAATAGAACAACAGCCGCAAGTATGATGCCGCCGACGAGAATACGCCTATCTCTCATTAGAAGTTCTGTCCCTTCCGGCTGATAATGCGCAGGTCAAGCCCGTGCTGCAACAGATCGCTGCGGGACCATTCTCCGTAGCTACGTGCGGAATTGTATTGGTTTCTGCCATCGTAGTTGACCCAGCCAGCCGTTTTGTTGGGCACACCATCATTCGCAGGGTCTGGCAGGTCCCATGGGTCGTTGACGATAAACTTGCCAGTGGCTGTTACGCCGCGGATGACTTCATAGTGCGTCGACGTGTTATACCAGGGAACGCCGTATGCGCCGTGGATCATGACCAGCGCGCCGGCCTGGGTGGCTCTGACGGCCCGGTCGATATTATTGTTTGTCATGGCTAAATAGCCAGTGTCGTTTAAGTGTTCGCTGTCGAAACTTTCATGGGGTTCTCCACTACCCTCTGTTTGCATTGGTGTTACTAAACTACCTTTGAAGGTAGAGATGATCATAGCGGCCGAGGCAGCCCAGCAGCCCTCATCGTGCGTGCTGAAACATACGCGGTCGTGCCCGGCGCCCATGCACAGCGTGGTATTGTCCCATCGCTTGTCGCGCTGGCTAATAAAAGCAACGCCGTTGAGTGACGCGGTACCATTGAAGCATAAGTCGCTCTGGTCTGCCGCTGAGGCTTGCGGGATTGGTGTTTCCGGAATACCTGGCGATACATTCTGGTCAGGTGCCCAGCTGAATACTAACTGATCACCCTTACCGTTGACGTCAACTTGCGCTTGCAGAGCGTCAATGGCCGTTTGCGGCAGGCCCGCGACTCGGCCGGTGTAGCCGGGCGGCGTGCCGACCTGTGGATTGGTCCACCCCTGCTTCGGTGTATTATCCGGCTGCGTGTCGATACCAGTCCATGGTGCCGGGCCGGAGTCCAGCGCCGCAGCAATAATGCTCCGGCCGGTGCGCGGGTTGCTGACGACAACTAATTTTGGCCGGACAACCGTTGGATTGTTGCCCATCCAGTCATATTCTTTTTGATTGACAAGCGTATTACTTCCGTCCCAGTTCCATGATGCATATGTCCAGCGCATTTTTATGTAGAAGTTCCGGTATTCGACACCAAGATTCGCGAAGCGCGCAAACGCAACAGATTTCCCGAAGTCCGGATTCGCAGGGTCACTGACTTTTCCGTTCGCGTCGATTGGCGCTTCTACGCCAATGCCGCCGATATCGGCCGGCAGATCATAGCCGTCCAAGGCGGTGTTCTGTAGATTATCGCCGCATGAATTGGGTACC
>CAZPPY010000095.1:0-3890 GCA_964588575.1 uncultured Candidatus Saccharibacteria bacterium | reverse complement strand
CTGGTGTGGTTCAACCAACCGTACCGGGCGGCGTCCATCAAGCGCGACAAAGAGTATTTCATATCCGGTACATTCGAGCTTTCATACCGGCACTTTGTGATTCAGAGTCCGAGCATCGAGCTGGTAAGCGAGTTCCCGCTGAACACGGCGCGTATCGTGCCGATTTATCGCGAAACGAAAGGCCTGACGTCGCGCCAGATCCGTCAGGCAATAGGTCAATCGTTGCCACTGATCCGCATACTGCCGGAAACACTGCCTGATTGGCTTCTGAAGCAGTACACGCTGATGAGTCGGGGCAAAGCGATCGAAGAGCTCCACTTTCCTTCGAGCAGTCAACAATTAGCGGCCGCAAAAGAGCGCCTGGGGTTTGAAGAAGTGTTCAGTCTGATTCTGGCCAGCCTGATGAACAAGTATGAAATTATGACAGAACACGCTCCGGCTGTGCCGTTCGTCGAACTGGTTGCCAAGGATTTCGTCGGCCACCTGCCATTTCAATTAACCGGCGCACAGCGAAAGGCTATCTGGCAAATTTACCTTGATATGCAAAAAGAGCAGCCGATGAACCGGCTGGTGGAAGGAGACGTTGGTTCCGGCAAAACAGTGGTTGCAGCGATGGCGGCCGTCATGGTACTGCACCACGGGCACCAGGTGGCACTGATGGCGCCGACGGAGATTTTGGCTCGCCAGCACGCCGAGACACTCGTGAAATTGCTTGAACCGCTCGGCTTGAGCGGCCAGGTCGGCCTGCTGGTGGGCGGAATGAAGCCGGCGCAGAAAGCGCAGGCGCGGGCTGCTGTGAAGGACGGCCGCACGCGCTTCATCATCGGCACCCATGCACTTATTCAGGAGGCTGTTGACATGCATGCGCTGGAGCTGATTATTATCGACGAGCAGCACCGGTTTGGCGTCGACCAGAGGAAAGAGCTGATGGCCAAAGCCGGCCATATGCCGCACGTCCTGAACCTAACGGCGACGCCAATTCCGCGCAGCCTTGCGCTGACCCTATACGGTGAGCTTGATGTCTCGATACTCGATAGCAAGCCGGCAGGCCGCCAACCAGTGGCAACTGAGATTTGCGCGCCGACTTCCCGGGCGCAGGTGTATGGACGCATCAGACAGGAGCTCGACGCCGGGCGCCAGATGTTCGTCGTGACCCCGCTGATTTCCGAATCGAGCGCTCTAGAGGCGGCAGCCGCTGAGACCGTATACAAACAGCTGCAAGAGCGGGATTTCAAACAATACAGCGTCGGCTTGCTGCACGGCAAGATGAAACCGGCCGAGAAGAATAACGTCATGGAAGCATTCCTGGCACATCGGCTGGATATTCTGGTATCGACAACCGTTATCGAGGTTGGTGTCGATGTGCCAAACGCCAGTGTAATGCTCATCGAGGGCGCAGACCGCTTCGGACTCAGCCAGATCCATCAGCTGCGCGGCCGGATTGGCCGCGGCGGCCATCCAGGCTTCTGTTATCTCATGATGAGCGATTCGCGGGCGCCATCGGCGCGGCTGCGGGCGCTGGAGCGCACGAGTGACGGATTCAAATTGGCCGAGCTAGACTTGGAGTTGCGCGGTCCGGGCGCAATCTACGGCACTACACAACACGGCCAGCTGGACCTTCGGATTGCAAAATTAACTGATGTGCGTTTGATTGCACGTGCACGACAGGCCGCTCAGACGTTTATTGACCGCAGAGACGACCCGGCTGCTTATCCGGAATTGCACGCCCGGATTAAACGCTTGCGCGCGGTAACAAATCTTAATTAGACTGCTTTTTCTTGGACTTTTTGGCGGCTTTGAGGTGCGTAACGATGTCGATGTAACGAAGCGGCAGCAGGAAGGTGAATAGTATGCCGGACACGCTGCTGACAATAGCCGATACAGCCGGGTAACCGACAAAGAGCAGACTTATAAACCCTGCCGTTAACGAACAGAGCAGTAAAATGCCGAGCATTCCCCAGATGTAGCCAGCGGCCGGTTTGGACTGAGCTGCGCTGATGCGCAAAGCATCTGTAATACTCATATCCTGGTCAACGATGTAAAAGTTGCCAAGAATATAGCGGCGGATGAAAAACACACCTGGAACGATAAACGCAATCAATCCGAGCGTTATGATAATACTTACGAGCAGTGTGTAGCCTGCGATGCGTATAAGGTACCGCAGCCCGCGAAGATAGGCCTGACCGAGGCTTGTATCTGTTCCGCGTGCGGCGTGTATTTGAAAATAATAGAGCGCGGGCGTGTTCAGTCCAAGCCAGAGCAAGGCTAGAATATAAACGGCCAAGCCAAGCGGAGTATCGCGCCGGGCCGCCAAGAGTGAGCCCAGCTGCAACGCCAGGCTTGGCAGCAGGGCGAGCAGAATGACCTTGTCCAGGTGCTGCCGTAACAATTCAAAGTTTTTGCCGAGTAGTGTCCAGCTGGAAGTCAGCTCAATTTTCTCATCCATTGATATCTCCTTGCCTTTCATCATAACAATCCCGTATGCCGCTGGCCAGCGTTGCGTGAAACACCTAGCCTTTTTGCCCGTAATTTCGTACAATACTCCTCAGTTTCTGCAGTAGTTGCAGCGAAGACCAAAATTGCAATCCAAGGAGCGGTAGCGACTGAATGCAGTTTTGAGAGGAGAAGCATAACAATAGGTCGAAGCTTTTGGCGATAGCCAAAACGAGACAATTGTGTAGGCTTCGACGAGCGCGAGTGGTGGAATGGTAGACACGCTAGCCTTAGGAGCTAGTGCCGAAAGGCGTGGAGGTTCAAGTCCTCTCTCGCGCACCAAAATCAGAGGCCTGTCGAAGGCCCTTTTGTTTTGCTAAGAATGTATGTGTATGCACAGGGTTACACGCCCGATGATTAGATATCATAGTATAAACATTGACAATTCGTCCATTAGTTAATATTATTTTATTGATCGTTGAGCGTGAACGCTCCGAGCACATTGAAAGACAAGCAGAATTTCCATGGAGCATTCAAGATGAGTCTTCCGTACTTTACCGAGTATCGAAGACTCATCTTGAGTCTCAAGAGAGACGAAGCCAGGTTACTGGTGGCGAATTTGCCGGATGAGAAGAAAGGGCGTGGCTATGATCAGCAAGTTCGGTCCTCTCTATTTTACAGGGGGGCAAGTCGGCAACTACCAGGTGAGGCCAGGATCAGAGATTTCGGATACTATCCGAGCAGCGCTTCTGGTTTCCCTGACGGACCCGACCGGACAAGCTACGTTCGTGTTCAATGACGTCCCCGTGACGGTTGAACCGGACTCTGACCCGGAATTGATCCAGCGTGACTGGAGCCGTGCTATGAACGGCTATATCGAGAAGGTTGGTCCGCATCCAGCTGAACAACTCAGCAGCCAGGAATTGGCCAGCGATCGACTTATCGAAGCCGAGAATGAAAAACGGCGCCAGAAGCAAAGGGAGGAGCAGGCTGTGCAGTTCCGTGCACATCGGAAAGCCGTGGAAGCACGTTTGGCCGGCGCACCTGCAATGGACGTGACGAACGCTCAAACGTTCGATGCAGTTCTCGCAGGTGATCCGCTGACCAAAGGTATTGCGACCTATGCTAGACGGTGGGCGCGCCTGATGCAGCTCGAGATGTCCGAAGGGAAACGGCTCGAAGACGTAGCGGATGCGACGTTACGCGAAGCCGACCTCGAAGGTATGTCGGGCTACTCCTATAGTCTCGCCGTCCAGCTGCTTGCTGCATGCTGGAAATTTGGCGATCAGCTTCGTCGGTGGCACAACCTTGAAGTCCAACCGGGCAAAAGGGGCGAACAAGCCAACGAAGCAGGCGGAGTGTTGAGCTCTGCTTTGCTGGTGATTGACGACAGTCAGTAACCTTTCGGCGGGCTGGCGGTTATGGCGAGGCGGTTTTCTACCGTCTCTTGCCCTCTG
>CAZPPY010000094.1:0-3930 GCA_964588575.1 uncultured Candidatus Saccharibacteria bacterium | reverse complement strand
TAGAAGAGCTCCTGGCGTCGCCCATTCGCATTCGAGGCGTCTTGATGACGCCCCAAGCATTGTTTTGATTTGTCCCAGATGTCGCATATGCAGCCTGCCTTTCTTCATTATCTACGGTGTATACTCCTTCGAGCAGTGCCGGCGGGAGAACCAGTAGCAGAGTCCTCCCGACCGTTCGTAAAAGTATTACTTTTAGCGCACTGTGCCCGTGTATAGTAATTAGTTGCTGATATTGATCGTAAAGGAGCTGGAGCTCGTATTGCTGGCATCGCCGCTCACTGCGCTGCCGCCGGTCGTGTTGTCGCTGACGCGTGCGCTACCGGACGTGGCATCTTGGGTGTTAAAGGTCTGCAGTGAAACGGTATTCTGATTGTTCATGTCGAGCGTTGCGCTGTTTACACTCACAACTTTGTTGTCAGAAAAAGGCCCGGTGTTACTAATCGACCCGTTGCTCGTTGGCGTGCTCATCATGCTGAGGCTGCCATCCGGCATCGAGTTCGTCAGCGTCAACGAAGCATTCAGTGTATTGTTATTCGTTGCACTGCCTGTACGTGCATCACCGGCCGTCGTGTTGGTCGTTGTCTTGGCGTTGCCGCTCGTGGCGCTTTGCATATTTTGACTCGACAATGCCACGTCATTGGTGTTGTTGGAATCGACATGCAGTTTGTTCACCGAGACGATTTTGTTGCTGGAGTGTGGACCGGTAGTATTGATAGTGCCAGTACTTGCCCCAGCAATACCCGTCAGGCCAGCCACAAGACCGAGTGAAGTTGCTGCTAACGCTGTAGCCCGCAAAATTCTACTTTTAATCATTCTCTCCCCCTTCCTTAAACCTTATGCTACTTCATTGATATTGCTCGGGCTGCTCACCCGACCCGAAAGGTCATGCCTGGCCGCGGCACAACATTTCAAGCCGGCCGGCCAGCCGGTGCTTGTTACGGACTAGCATCATCCGAACTGTTGCTTTGGCCGTTTACGCGCACGTCAAGGATCGACGAGTTGCTGACAGTACCGTTTGAGGTATGCGTAACGTCGATCGAGATCGACCCGCCATCGGCCGGCAAGTCCTTATGCACCGTGCCATTATCGGGCACAGCAATCGACTGGCCATTCACTGTCACGCTGGTGTCGGCCGTACTTTGCGATGTATTTCTGTTGCCGCTTTCAGCCGGTGCGGCGCCGCTTCCAGTTGCAGTATTATTCTGATCAGCTACCGCACCCGCCGGTTTGGCTGGCGGGGTATCTGGCAGTGGTTTTGAGTTGTTCGATTGGGGGTTGGCAAGGGCCACGGCGTAGACCGAGCCTGCTGTAATCGTCAGGGCCAGGAGAATGTATCCGGTCATACGTCTCCGGAGGAGTTGCCGCGCCTCGGGCGCCAGCGCTTTCATGGTATCGGCAAGACGCGTAGGTAGTCTTCCCATGCCGTTCTCCTCCTTTCGTTTACGTATTCTCGATTACTTTCGTCTGGTTCCTTTATTACTTTGTTACTTCATCTACTGTAATGACATGTTATTCATCGTCTGTAAAAATGCTCACATGGACAGGCGCAGCGCATTCCTTATACTTGGCCGATCAATTCGACACCGAAAAGGTGAGCGATGTGCTATTCGTATTCGTGGCGTCGCCTGTCGCCGCCGCACCACCGGAGGTATTCTCTTTCACTCCAGCATCGCCAGTCGAAGCTTGCTGGTTATTCTCAACCGAGGCGGAGATATTCGTATTGTTCGTCACCTTCGTCGTAGTCTTATTGACCGAAAGAATCTTATTCGTTGATTCAGGACCGGTGTTGCTAATCATTGCAGTCGTAGTCGTCATCTGGCCACCGATTAATTTATTGATAAACGTCTTAGTGACGACATTATTTTTACTACCGGCGCCACTTGCTACTTGGCCAGGTACCGTTGACTGCCCGGCCGAGATTGCTGTGCCCAAGACCTGGCCGCCTGCACCAGCGCCCGCCGCTTGGACACACGCACTATTGTCATCGAACGGCGCCGCGGTGGCGACTTCCGCCAGCCGGCTACCGAATTGCTGCGACTGTACAGCTAAATCGTGATGAACAGCGGGAAGTACCACGGCGAGAGCTGCCACAATGCCCACAAAACTGCCCATAGCTCCGGTTAAAAACGCAAAAGCACCCGTCTGTAGTATCCGGCCTGGCGCGCTGCGATTAATAATTGTATGCGATCGTATTTTTGCCATAGCTGCCTCCTTTTCGATCCTGTGTTACACACTACTCCGCGCGTAACACTCCATAGCGGATTTATACCTTTCCAAACTAAAAGGGTAAATGAATTTTTTTACTTGCTTATGTTAAAAGATGCTTTGGTACGCAATAATTTGCGATGGGCCCCACAGGAAGTGCGGTATACTAGGTATAGTAAAAAGGATATACAAACGTGGAACACGGTAAAAATTCCGCTCCTGTCCGCACGCACCAGGAAATTATGGTCGTCGTAGTCGCGCTGATGCTCGTCATGCTCCTCGCGGCACTTGATCAGACTATTGTCTCGACAGCGCTGCCGCGCATCGCAAGCGATCTAAACGGACTCGATAAACTTTCGTGGGTAGTGACAGCCTATCTTATTACCAGCGCCGTCGTGACGCCGCTGTATGGCAAGATCAGCGACCAGTTGGGACGCAAGAAGATCTTTCTAACCTCGATCATTATCTTTCTGGCTGGCTCTGCGCTGTGCGGCATGTCACAGAATATGGAGCAACTTATTTTCTTCCGCGCCCTGCAGGGAATTGGCGCCGGCGGCATCATGCCGCTCGTACTTTCTGTCATTGGCGATATCATTCCTCCGCGTGAACGTGGCCGGTATCAAGGATACTTCGGCGGCGTTTGGGCGCTTGCCAGCGTTGCGGGTCCACTGCTCGGCGGCCTGTTTACTGATCACCTTTCCTGGCGCTGGATCTTCTATATTAATCTGCCGCTCGGACTGCTAGCTATGGCCGCAGTCATCGCCAGGCTGCACCTGCCAACCCGTACGATCCAGCACCGGATCGATTTTCCCGGTGCGGCGCTGCTTGGCGGAAGCGTCGTTTGTTTGCTGCTCGTAACTGTTCTGGGCGGCACAACGTATCCATGGGCATCGGAGCAGATCTTCGGTCTCGCCGCTGCCGGCGTAGTCTTAGGTGGCCTGTTTATCGCGTGGGAAATCCGAGCCCGCGAACCAGTCATGCCGCTTCGGCTTTTCCGGAGTGATATCTTCCGTATTGCATCGCTCCTGTCACTGCTGTCCGGCGCCGTCATGTTTGGCGCGATGGTTTTCATTCCCGAATACCAGCAGATTGTCCGCGGCGATACAGCAACCGAATCCGGCCTGCTGATGTTACCACTCGTCGGCGGTATGCTGGTTTCGATGATTACCGCCGGACGCCTTATGTCCAAAACTGGTAAGTATCGCATCTATCCGATCGTCGGCACATTAGTAACAACATTCGGCCTCTGGCTCTTCAGCCACGTCTCGCTCGGTACCACACAACTGGAATTGTCACTTTGGATGGTTGTGCTCGGATTGGGCATCGGCACATACATGCAAGTCATGACCCTTGCCGTGCAAAACACCGTTGACCGCAAAGACATGGGTACGGCGACATCGGTCGTCACCTTCTTCCGCAGCATGGGTTCGTCGTTCGGCACTGCTATTTTCGGGGCAATCCTCACCGCTCGCCTGACACACTATCTCGGACTATATTTGCCGGCCGCAGTCCAAAAGCACGTCAGCAACAGCAGCCTGCAGGAAGGTACTTCCGTACTTGCCAAATTGCCCGCTCCCATTTTGCACGACGTCCTGTCGGCTTTTGTGTCAGCATTCCACGATGTTTTTCTGTGGTCTGTACCATTCGCCGTCCTGACGTTCCTGGTTGCGCTACGCCTGCGTGAGACGCCGCTCCAGGCGGCGACACAAGCTATCGCTGAAGGTG
>CAZPPY010000093.1:0-4163 GCA_964588575.1 uncultured Candidatus Saccharibacteria bacterium | reverse complement strand
GCGAAAGAACTCGCCGCTTTAGGTGGCCGGCCGGCGTTTTTAGGTCATGAGGGCTTTCCTGACGTGATCTGCATCTCAGTTAATGATGAAATTGTACATGGTATACCGCGTACCGATAAACTGCTGGCTGACGGCGATCTTGTCGGGCTGGACTTTGGGGTTACCTATCGAGGGATGATGACCGATGGCGCGGTAAGCGTTTTCGTTGGTACGCCAAAAGATTCAACCCGCCAACGCTTATTTGACATTACGAAACGATCACTCGATGCAGGCATTAGTGCTGTGCACGATAAAGTCCGGGTTGGTGACATTAGTGCTGCCGTAGAGTCGACAATCACCGGGGCGGGTAATTTTGGTATCCCGAAAGATCTTGTAGGACACGGCATTGGCCGCTACCTTTGGGAAGAACCGAATATACCTAATTACGGGAGAGCAAATACGGGGCCGTGGCTTGAGAAGGGTATGACGATTGCGATTGAACCGATGGTGACGCTTGGGTCAGATCGAATTGCACTCGACGCGGACGGATGGACCATCCGGACCGCTGACGGCTCCTGGGCGGCACACTTTGAGCACACGGTACTGATTCTCGGCGATCACGCTGAAATTCTTACCCAATAAAGCGTTTTATTATATAGCCTTGCTCCGCAAGAAGTATAAGCGGTATACTACTCCAAGATGCGCGAATCCTCGATTAATCACTTTGTCGGTTTGGATATTGGTACAAGTATGGTTCGTTGTGTTGTCGGCATGCTTGATCCGACAGGCACTGGTAAGCTCTCAATTATTGGCCATGGGTCATCTCCTAATATTGGCATGCGCAAAGGCGCCGTTTCGCATGTTGATGATACGGTTGAGGCAGTTGCAAAGGCGCTTACTGAGGCAGAACGGATATCCGGTATTCACATTGAACGTGCGACGGTTAACATCAATGGTACACATGTAAGTGGTATTGATTCCAAGGGTGTAATTGCAATTAGCGCGGCCAATAGTCAAATTACTCCTGATGATCGTATGCGGGTTGAGGAGGCTGCAACTGTTGTTAACTTTCCGCCGAATAGGGAGATTATCCAATTTTTCGCAAAAAACTATAGCGTCGATGGCCAGCGAAATATTAAAGACCCAGTAGGCATGCATGGGGTACGACTTGAGGTTGATGCACATATAGTTACTGCGATTACACCCAATATCCGTAATCTTGATATGGTGCTGGAGAAAGCGGGTGTTGCACCAAATCACCATACGGTTTCCAGTCTTGCTGCCGCTGAGGCGGTATTAACGCGCCAACAGAAAGAAGCGGGTACGTTGTTGCTTGATATTGGTGCAGGCACAACGAACCTCATCGTTATCGAGGATGGCGAAGTGCAGCACGTTGCTGTTATTGGCATAGGCGGTACGCATATTACCAATGATCTTGCTATCGGCTTAAAGACCGATCTGGATATAGCAGAACGAGTAAAGATTGAGCACGCTCAACTAGCTAATATCCGGAAAACGATTGCTACTGTTACCGTTGGGAGCGCGCACCATTCATTTGCAATGGATGATGTCGTTATGATTACCGAAGCACGCGTCGATGAGCTGTTTGATTTTGTAGATCGTGAGCTACATCGAATTAAACGAGCTCGCAAGCTACCAGGCGGTATTGTTTTAACAGGCGGAACGGCTAAGATGCCGGGGATTGCTGAATTTACGCGCGAGAAGCTACAATTGGCGGCTCGTGTCGGCCAACTGCAACCCATTTCCGGTCTCGTAGAATCAGTTGAAGATGTCTCTTACTCTACGGCTGTTGGTCTTATGTTGCTTGATATGCTACTCCTTCCCGAACAAACCCAAGGGCGGGGCCAGGCTATTCATAATGCGGCCGGCATAGTTGATTCTCTCTTACGCCTTGTCAGGCGCGCGAGCTGAAAACAGAAATTAATCAAGGCTGCGTCTGCCGCATACAACTCTTAACTCGGGTATGCCGGCCTGTTCTAATTTATTGAACTAGTGACACCGCTACGGTATACTGCTGGTATACAATGTGATGACCTAGAGGGGTACATATGCCGCAAGCGATTGAGCCAGCCATAGAAACATTTGCCAAAATTAAAGTTGTAGGTGTTGGTGGCGCCGGTGGTGCCGCTGTAAACCGTATGGCTGAAGCCGGCATTGACGGTGTTGAATATATCGCGATTAATACCGACTCCCAAGCGCTCCATAACTCGAAGGCAGATATTAAGCTGCATATTGGAAAAGACGCTACACGAGGGCTTGGTGCTGGTGCTGATCCTATAGTAGGCCAGCGCGCAGCCGAGGAGTCACTTGAAGAGATTAAGAAAGTGCTTGCCGGCTCCGATATGGTCTTTGTGACTATTGGCGCAGGTGGCGGTACCGGGAGTGGCGCTGGTCATATTGTTGCTCAAGTTGCGAAAGATCAAGGGGCGCTTGTAGTTGGTTTTGCGACAAAGCCGTTTGCTTTTGAAGGCGAAAAGCGTCGCCGGAATGCAGAAACGGCAATCGAAAATTTGCGAAATGCAGTTGATACCCTGATTATTATTCCCAACGATCGACTGCTACAAACAATCGATCGCCAGACGCCTCTTATGGAGGCATTCAAAGTTGCAGATGATGTGTTGCGTCAAGGGATTCAAGGTATCTCCGACCTAATTACGGTTCATGGGCTGATCAACCTTGATTTTGCAGACGTTAAAGCGGTCATGAGTAGTGCCGGCACAGCGCTGATGGGTATCGGCCGGGCAAGTGGCGATAACAGGGCAATTAGCGCAGCACAACAAGCGATTGAATCACCGCTTCTCGAAGTTTCGATTGATGGTGCACGGGGCATTCTCTTTAACGTTATCGGTGGCAATGATCTGACAATGCATGAGATTAACGCGGCAGCGGAGACGATTACTAATGCGTCCGACCCGGACGCAAACATTATTTTTGGCGCTACCATCAATCCTGAACTGGAAGGTGAGATCATTGTAACAGTTGTTGCTACAGGCTTTGATGCGTCGTATTTTGCCAAGCGCCAAAGCCACCCAGCCGGTGTGGAGTCAGGGATACCAGTAGATGAAGCAAATGAGAGGCCTGCGCATGAGACGGGTCCATTTACGGACCACACCTCCTCTGCCTCGAGCGATATCGCTGACTTAGATATGTCACTTGATGACGGCAAGCAGGATGCGCTCGTTGACCTGAAGTCTGAGGAGCCGATGCCAAATATATGGACACTAGGCGATGACCACTCTTCCAATAACAATGGACAAGCTAGGGTTACGACTGGAGACAGCGCTGACGACGAGCTTGATCGACCGTCATTTTTGCGCCGACTTAAAGGTTTTACGAAGCGTGGGGCTGATGATAAAACCGATGATTCTTCGAAAGAGAAGAAGTAAACTGACGGAAAACGTGTATTAAATTACACCAAAAATTTCTTGCAAAACGCTATAGGTAGGGTTAGCATTAACATATAGAGCGCTATATGTGGACTTATGGCCGGCTCGTACATTATTGTTATTGAACAAAGGAGGTATGCAATATGAAATGCAGCCGCTGCCAGCACGACGATACGAAGGTTATAGAGTCGCGCGATGTTGCAGATGGTCAATCTATTCGCCGCCGCCGAATGTGTAATGCTTGCAAGTATCGCTTTACCACCTATGAGCGCATCGAGCGCCCGCAGTTAGTGGTGATAAAGAACGACGGCACCCGCGAGTTATTTAACCGCAATAAACTCTTAGCTGGCCTATATCATGCCTGTGAGAAGACACAGGTAAGCAGTATGCAGCTGGAGCAAGTCGTGGCGGACATAGAGGACACACTCTATGGGTGTGGTGAGCCGGAAGTGCGAACCGCAAAGATCGGTGAGCTTGTTATGGAGCGTTTAGCATTGCTCAACGAAGTTGCGTACGTACGCTTTGCAAGTGTGTACCGGCGATTTAAGGATATAGCCAGCTTCGAGCAAGAGCTTCAAAGCATTAAGCAACAGCGGAATGAGAAAGAACTTGTTAAGGATTAGCGCACCTTGACAGCTCTCTTCGGTTCCATATTCAGGCCAGGGAGGTTTATGGAGTCGCAGAGAGCTTGAGTTACCAATTGCGAGAGACATTGGCGACACGAACTCTAACAAACATATAAAATAATTACTAAACCTAATACAAGTGAGGGTATTA
>CAZPPY010000092.1:0-4170 GCA_964588575.1 uncultured Candidatus Saccharibacteria bacterium | reverse complement strand
GACATACACAGATAATGGATATGAGAGGCCACATCGGCGACGTTCCGATTTCTTTTTATAAGCGGACGAAAATAATTGCGACTGTCGGGCCGGCGACCGACAGCTATGAACAGGTGTTCCGGCTGATTGAAGCGGGCGCAAATGGGCTGCGGCTCAACTTCAGCCACGGTACGCACGAGGAGCACGCACGCCGGATCGAATGGATACGACAGGCAAGCCGCGAGCTCAACAAGCCGGTAGCGATCATCCAGGATTTACAGGGGCCGAAAATCCGTCTTGGCGATTTCGAAGGCGAGATTGTTGTCGAGAAAGGCCAGATGCTGGCACTGCAATATGAGGCTGATTATGAAAAGTCAGGCTCCGTACCTATCCAGTACGATCTGTCCAAGCGCGTCAAGCCGGGCGAGCGGCTCTACCTCTACGACGGCCGAGTACGCAGCGCCGTCGAACGAGTCGAGGGCAACATTGTATACGCAAAGGCCGAAAATAGCGGTGTACTCCTGAAGCGCAAAGGTATTAATCTGCCGGATACCGATCTGGCCGGCGATGTAATTACCGAAAAAGACAAGCAAGACCTGGCCT
This sequence comes from uncultured Candidatus Saccharibacteria bacterium, assembly GCA_964588575.1. GTDB lineage: Bacteria > Patescibacteriota > Saccharimonadia > Saccharimonadales > UBA4665 > JANWHZ01. The sequence goes on along the minus strand of CAZPPY010000092.1, from coordinate 3,588 downwards.
TTGGTGCTACTGCCGATATCGACTATGTGGCCCAGAGTTTTGTCCAGACGGCTGACGACTTGAAAGCGTTACGACGACTCATGAAGCAGCACGGTATGGCTGCCCGCCTGATGGTAAAGTTTGAAACTCAGTCGGCCGTGACGCATATGGCGGAAATTGTTCAGGAAGCGGATGCAATCATGGTGGCGCGCGGCGACCTGGCCGGTGAAACATCGGCCGAGACAGTGCCGATCGTCCAGAGCCAACTGGTTGGGCTGGGGATCAAATATGCGAAGCCGACGGTGATTGCAACGCAGATGATGGTGAGCATGACAGAATCGCCGGTGCCGACCCGCGCTGAAGTCTCCGATATCGCGACGGCAATTATGATGGGCGCCGATTGCGTTATGCTGAGCGAAGAAACGGCCGCTGGCAAATATCCAATTGCTGCGGTGAAGACTATGAAGCGCGTTATCCTGCGCTGTGAGCACGACTTACGTCCGAAAATTATCTGGCCTGAATCTGAAGACCATTCCAGCCAAGGCGTCCTCTCGCGCGCTGTTAATAATATCGCGGCACGGATTGGCGCGAAAGCGATCATCGCGGAAACAAAAACGGGCGCAACGGCGCGCCATGCGGCCGCGCAACGTCCTGAGGTTCCGCTGTTTGCCGTGACCAGCGAAGAACGGGTAGCGCAACAGCTGGCGATCGTCTATTCCGTGAAGAGTTTCGTGCGGCCGGTTCATGAGCAGGCGGCGGCACGGTTGACCGACTGGCTCGGTGAGCACGATATACTTGCCAAGGGCGATGTGGGCGTCATGGCGTCCGGACGCTATCCGGGTGTCACTGGTACGACAGACACGATCAAAGTCCGCATGATAGAATAGCTGTATAGCATAAGCAGTAAGGATGGGTTACTGTGTTCACGAAAAAGACTATCCGCGATATTGATGTGCAGGGCAAAACGGTCCTGATGCGTGCCGACTACAACGTGCCGCTGGAAAACGGCAAAATCACCGACGATTACCGTATCAAGCAGTCGCTGCCGACGATCCAGTACCTCCTTGAAAAGGATGTGCGCCTGATCGTTTGCTCGCACCTTGGCCGGCCGGATGGCAAACCGAACGCCGACGAAAGTCTTTTCCCGGTTGCGAAAACGCTCGGGGATCTGATCGGTGGCGACAAAGTAAGCTTTGTGCCGGAGTGTATCGGCTCTGAAGTAAAGAAAGCGGTTGATGCGCTACAGCCGGGGCATGTGTTATTACTGGAAAACCTGCGTTTTCACCCGGAAGAAGAGGCGGACGATGAAGGGTTTGCCCGGGAACTCGCTTCGTATGCCGAGGTATTCGTCCAGGACGGCTTTGCGGTTGTGCACCGCAAGCATGCCAGTACTGATGCGGTGACGCATTTCCTGCCGAGTGTGGCAGGCTTTCTGCTGGAGCGCGAAGTCGACACGATTACTAATGTAATGCAGAACCCAAAACGGCCGTTGATGGCCGTGATTGGCGGCGCGAAGATCTCTGACAAAATAGAGATTTTGCAGAAGTTCCTGGATATTGCGGACATTGTAGCCGTAGGCGGCGCGATGGCGAATACGTTCCTGGCCGCCGAAGGTATCCCGGTGGCAAAAAGTTTATACGAACACGACGACTTGAGTATCGCAAAGGATATTATCGCGAAAGCCAAAGAACGGATGAAACGCGAGCATTTTGTCTTTTACTTGCCTCAGGACGGCGTGGTAGCGCATAAAATGGACAAGACGGGAGCGACACGGATCGTGGACTGGAGCGCACACGTTATTGCCGACATCGAAAATTACCCCAAACGGCCGCCGCACGAAGCATCGCAGATCAAAGAGAGCGAAATGATTCTGGACATTGGCCCGTTCTCGGGTTCTTTTATCGCCGGCGCGATGCAGCTGGCGAATACCGTTGTATGGAACGGTTCGATGGGCGTGACGGAAGTAGCGGGCTTGCAGGGGCCGATCGGACCCTATGCGCACGGTACAGAGCTGGTGATCGAAGCAACACTTGGACAATTCGGCCATCGGCCGTTTAGCCTGGTAGGCGGTGGCGATACCGTTGGGTTTGTCGAACAGCGCGGCCTGGTCCAGGCCTTCGACCACGTTTCGACCGGCGGCGGCGCCAGCCTGGAACTGATGGCGGGCCGGATACTCCCTGGCGTTGAGGCACTGCAAAATAAGGAATGATGTACAATAAACCATAACAAGCATGACGCGTAAGAAGTTAATTATTGGTAATTGGAAAACGGCCCATGAGACAAACCTTTGGTTTTTCTCATCGCGCTGTGCTTGGAATGAATCCAAGCGCGGGCTCTCTTTTCCAAGCAGCAAGCTCCACGAGGACAGAAGATGAATCGTAAGAAATTAATTGTCGGCAACTGGAAAATGCACCTCACAAACCATGAGGCAAGTCTGCTGCTTCACAGGCTGAACGAGCATATTCCGGTGCACCGGGATGTTGAAGTGGCGCTGGCGCCGAGTTTTATCAGCCTCCAGCCGCTCAGTCTGGAGATAGACCGTCGTAAGTTCCGTCTGGTGGCCCAGAATGCATTCTACAAAGATGAAGGTGCCTACACAGGCGAAGTCAGCTTTACGATGTTGCGCGACCTAGTCCATTACGCGCTCATCGGCCACTCCGAGCGCCGGCTGTATTTTCATGAAACTCTCGAGGTGGTGCGTGATAAAGTGGCGGCGGCGGTGCGCAACAAGATTACGCCTATCTTGCTGATCGGCGAAACGAGCGAAGAACGCCGTGCCGGCGAGACGAAGCAAGTGCTCCACGACCAGCTAACAACCGCTCTCAGCGACCTGACGGCGGGCGATGTCGAAGATATGGTCATTGCGTATGAACCGGTCTGGGCCATCAGTACCTTCGGTGGCGTCCTAGCTAAGCCGTATGAAGCGGAAGAGGCGATGAAGCGCATCCGGTACGAAATCGCCGAGCTATACGGCAAGCGTGCGGCCGATATGGTGCGGATTTTATACGGCGGTAGCGTCGATGATCAGATTGCGCGCGGTTATTTGGAGCTGGCAGATTGTGACGGCGTACTCCCTGGTGCGGCCAGTCTGAGCTATCATAAGTTTTCCGCGATTGTCGATTCGGCATACCGGTTAGTGCAGGAACAGAGGAGAGAACATGGCGACCAGTAAAAGTGATGCCGGCAAAAGCAGCGGCGCGAAATCAGTACTATCACGTAAAATTATCGATGTAACCGAACCGGGTAAGACAGCACCGCCAACAACTTCTAAAGCTATTATCGTCAGCAATCGGCCTATCTTGCGCCGCGACCCGATGGTAGCGCCGGCCAGTGAGGACAAGCATGACGATATAACTCCCGTGTCACGAGTGGCCAAAACCATTAAAGTCAGCACCATTGAACCGCTTAAAAGCGATGCAAAGCCGGAGAAATCTGCCCGGCCTGCCGCACCGACCATTGATGATCTGATGGCCAAGAAAGCAGCCAAAGTGGAACCACTCGTGTCGAAGCCCGCCAATACTCTGTCGCCGGGAGAGGAAGAGAAAGTTGCGAAAGAAGTTGGCATAGAAGCCGTGACATCAATTGTGCGCGATCCAATTTCGCCCGTGC
>CAZPPY010000091.1:0-4188 GCA_964588575.1 uncultured Candidatus Saccharibacteria bacterium | reverse complement strand
TATGCCCGTTATAGCTGTAAATAAGTGCTTCGTAGGATCACCCTAGAAGAAGCCGGATGGTACCTCCGCCAACTGACGGATCCGGCATCTGTTACTAGGGTGATTTTTAATACAAGAGGTAGAGAAATGAAGTTTAAAAAAGGGACGCGCCGCAAACCAATCGAGTACGAAAAGGATCTTATTCAGTATTGGAAGAAGCACCAGACATTTGAGAAATCAGTCGAAGCACGTCCCAAAGACAACAGCTATGTTTTCTATGACGGTCCGCCATTCATTACTGGTGTGCCACATCATGGCCAGTTGCTTGCATCATCAATCAAGGATGCTGTGCCTCGTTATCAGACTATGAAGGGGCATCGTGTAGAGCGCGTTTGGGGCTGGGATTGTCATGGTTTGCCAGCCGAGGTCTTTACCGAAAAGAAACTTGGTATCCAAGATCGTCGGGATATTGGTACGAAGGTTAGTCTCGAAGACTATATCGTAACGTGCCGCCAGAACATGGTACAAACTGGTGCGCTTTGGGAAGACACGATTGATCGCATCGGCCGTTGGGTAGACTTCCGTGGTGCCTACAAGACGATGGATAAGACGTACATGGAGAGCGTCTGGTGGGCCTTTAAGCAGCTTTACGACGCTGGCAAGATCTATGAGGGTGAAAAGGTGCTTCTGTACTGTACGCGCGATGCTACGCCGCTTTCCAAGGCAGAGGTGACTATGGACAGCGGTAATTACAAAGATATCGTTGATCCGTCTGTATATGTAAAGTTCAAATTAAATGGCGAAAACGCTTATCTCCTGGCCTGGACGACTACCCCATGGACATTACCAGCGAATACCGCTGTAGCAGTCGGAAAAGATTTTACTTATATCGAAGTTGAGCTGAACGATGGCCAAAGGCTCATTCTTGCCAAGGCGTTAGCACCGAAAGTTTTGACTGATGAGAAACATCAGCCAGTCGACCATAAGGTCATACGCGAGCTAAAGGGCGCAGAGCTGGTCGGTAAATCATATGAGCCTTTGTTTGAAGACCGTGGTAATAATTCCAACAAAGTCTGGGCTGCAGATTATGTTAGCCTGGACGAAGGGACGGGTATTGTACATCTTGCGCCGGCGTACGGTGAAGAAGATTTTCAATTAGCACAACAAAGCAATTTCCCGATCGTCTCAAACATTGACGACAGTGGCTTTTATACGGCTGGTGACTGGCAGGGTAGACTGGTTTGGGATGTGAACAAAGAAATTGCAAAGACGCTTCACGAGCGTGGCGTAGTGTGGAAGATAGAGTACATCACACATAGCTACCCGCACTGCTATCGTTGCGGTACGCGTCTGATGTATCGCGCTCATCCCAGCTGGTTCCTGAACATTGCCGGACAGCGCGAGCAAATGCTTGCCGAGAATAGCCAAATAAACTGGTTCCCAGACTATCTGAAGCAAGGGCGGTTTGCGAAGACTATAGAGACAGCGCCGGATTGGAATATTAGCCGTGACCGCTTCTGGGCAACAGCTATGCCAGTCTGGAAGGGCATTGATAAGAATGGCGAAACCCGTACAAGAGTTGTTGGTAGCTATGCTGAGCTGAAAGAGTTGTCAGGTCTTGAGCTGGACGACTATCACCGCCCGTGGGTGGATATGGTCGAATTTGATCTGGATGGAGTGCATTATAAACGGATTGATAAAGTTCTTGACTGTTGGTTCGAGAGCGGTTCGATGCCGTTTGCACAGTTCCATTACCCATTCGAAAATGTTGAGAAGTTTGAGCAAAGCTTCCCGGGTGATTTTATCGTAGAATATATCGGCCAAGTCAGAGCATGGTTCTATTACTTGCATACGGTGAGTATTGGCTTATTCGGCACGCAGGCATTTAAGAATGTTATTGCTACCGGAACACTTGCCGGCAACGATGGCCGGAAGATGAGTAAAAGCTATGGAAATTACACTGATCCAAACATTTTAATGGATACGTATAGCGCAGATTCGTTGAGATTTTTACTACTTTCTTCACCGCTTGCCAGTGGTGAGGATTTTTCACTGATCGATAAGGATGTAGCCGATATATCTCGCAAACTGGGCATGGTCTGGAATATGTACGATTTCTTTACACTGTATGCAGAAGTTGACGATTGGGACTGGAATGGCCAGCTTGATGATTCTTTTGCCGGCTTGACGAATCCGCTCGATATTTGGATTGTTTCGCGAATACACCAACTAACAGCAGATATAGAGCGAAACATGGATAGCTATAACTTGCCTGAGGCTCTCAAACCGGTACTGCCGTTCATAGATGACGCTTCGAACTGGTATGTTCGGCGTTCGCGCCGGCGTTTCTGGAAGAGCGGCGATGATGCCGACAAGCAGGCCGCCTACAAGACTCTGCATTACGTTTTGGTGCGGCTTGCGATGGTGTTGGCGCCTTTCACGCCATTCCTCGCTGAAGAGCTATACCAAAAACTAACGGGTGGGGAATCGGTTCATCTACTGAACTGGCCAATTGCTGGTGATGTCGACGAATTGGCATTGCAGCGTATGCAATACGTTAGAGAAGTCATCAATGAAGGCCTGTCGCAGCGGGCGGCAGCGGGCATTAAGGTTCGTCAGCCATTGGCCACATTGGAGATCCAGGGGGCGCCGGCGCTCTTTGAGGGTATGGAAGACGAGTATTTAGCGATCATCAGAGATGAATTAAACGTCAAGGCCGTCTCAACCTCACCCGGCAAGGTACAAGCTGTCCTGCTCGATATAAAGGTGACCCCGGCACTAAAGCGTGAAGGAATGATTCGTGAAGTTATCCGGAATGTTCAGAACGCCCGGAAAGAAGCAGGCCTGAATGTTGATGATCGTATTCAACTGAGTCTTTCGTCCACTTCCAGTGAACTACGCAAGGCAATCGGTGAACATCATGAACTTGTTACGACTGAGACGCTTGCAAAGGAACTTGTTCTGGACAGGACATTTGCATTTGAAACTTCGTGTGCGGTCGATGGCCTGCCACTGACAGTGTCACTGCAGAAAGCAGCCTAAAGCTTTACAGATAGAGCTCAACCTGATATTATCTGTTGGTAGTAATTTCGAAAGAACAAGGTTGAGATGAAAAAAGCCGTAATTCAAACTGGCAGCAAACAATACCTGGTGCACGAAGGCGAAACAATACGAGTAGAACTTCTGAAACCCGAAGGCAAGAACGTAAGCTTTGAGCCGCTATTGGTAATCGATGACGAGAACGTCACGGTTGGTATGCCGGCTGTGAAGGGTGGCAAAGTTACTGCAGAGGTTGTCTCTGAAGATGTCCAGGGCGATAAAGTTACTGCCATTCGCTTCAAAGCCAAAAAGCGCGTTCACAAAGTCCACGGCCATCGTCAGCATGCGACCGTCCTGAAGATTGTCAGCATCGCTTAGGCAAAGTTTAAGCAGGCAAACAGAGCCATAGTATGGCTCTGTTTTTTTGCATGTATGGTCACTCCCGGGCTCACGTATGTAAAGTTAGTCTAACTCCTTGTGGATAAGTTTTTGACAGATTGAACAAATGTAAACTTTATTACAACATTTTCGTTATCTGTTTCTAAGAGTAGAACATGATATTACGCTTGTGCTCAGGTACCGAGCGCTATTTGTTGTGCTGGGAGCTACGAAAACCGGTTACTTTTATCGCAAATCATAGCGAAAGGATAGTCTGATGATTCTTATATTTCACCGTTGATTGGTATCTGTTGGCTGTAGGAAAATGTAGGTACGGACAGGTGGAAGCTTTTAGGGAGCTTCTGTATGTCCGTTAAACACATACAAAAATGGTGCCCAAACACCAAAACAAATCAACAACTAAATGTTCAAACTAAAACCGCTAAAGCCGGTATTGTTGGCTTTTGGTCTCAAGCTGTTTTATAGCTTAGTGGCCATTGCTCGCTGTGCTCTCAAGCCATTTTCGGGCTTGAAGGGCATTGCTATTGGTACCTCCAAGATGCCACGCGTCTTGGTAGGAATTGCTTTAGTTGTCTTGATTGCCTCTGTTACGAGTACGACCTATCTCTTATCCACACAACCGACATCTGTTGCTGCTGCCACCGCCTCTACTATTAACTTCCAAGCCCGCCTAGAAACAGCCACTGGTGCCATCGTCCCTGATGGCTACTACAACGTTGAATTCAAACTTTACGATGCCGCTACCAGTGGTACGAACCTCTGGACTGAAAC
>CAZPPY010000090.1:0-4193 GCA_964588575.1 uncultured Candidatus Saccharibacteria bacterium | reverse complement strand
GGTCATTGTTGTCGAGTAGTTGCTTGATTTTGTCTAGCGTGGCGCTAACGTCGCCGTCAGCAATGCCAGGGTTAATCTTTTTAATACTGCTTGCGAATACATCAGTAAATATGTTGGTGTCGCCGTCAATCTTGGCATCCTTAATGGACAGGTAGTCATAACCCAACCTGATCAGATGCAAGATTGCGGGAATCTTGACGCGAGAATCTTCATTAAATGCCATAGCTACCCGTAATTATATCTCTAACCGAGGCATTTGACATCTTAATCCGTTGTGTTTGTGAAGATTAGACCTCCCACTGTCTTCGCAGTATAAGGGTATAACCGCCCACATCAAGGTCGTTCAGCCGCTGGGTGCTCCACCTTGACGTGGGCGGCCATACCCTTGCCCGTTCGACAGAGCGTGAGGTCGAACCGTTCATAGAGTTTTTAGAAGTAACTCGAAAGGAGTTTGCTATGCAGACAGAGAACGCAACAGAGATAGCTAAGTTAAACGATCAATTCCGCCGAGGTGGATTTGATTTTGTTGTTACGCCAGGCGTTCAGACGCTTGAGAACTTGCACCTGCTGATTGACGAGGTGCGCGACTTTAGAGAGTTTAACGATCACAATGACCCTTATGGTGAGCATGACTTCGGAACCGTTCACTGGTACGGCGAAAAAGTCTTTTGGAAAATAGACTACTACGACCAAGAATTAAGCGGTTGGCACGACCCGCTCGAACCCGGCTGCCGTCGGGTGCTGACGCTTATGCTGGCAAGCGAGTATTAGTCGCAAGGCCCGGCGCTGCTTTGGCGGCGTCCGGGCTTTTTGCCTGGTACGTGCTAGATGTTACACTAACAGTATAAAAGGAGTGCTATGAAAACAATTCTGGTAGACGCAGTAGATGGCTTTGTTGTTGAAACCGACGGTGCCTTTGGTATTTTCAAGGAAATGCAGGACTTACTCGACACATTCCCCAACAAGAAAATCATACTGACTGGTGCAAATGACGAGCAGTACAAGACGTTTGGTCTAGATAAAATGCCTTACGAGGTCTTTACGCTCAAGCACGATCCAGAGAAAACCGACCCTAGCTACTTCGAGAAAATGCTACAGCAATTCGGCCTGACCGCTGACGATGTTGTTTACTTTGAGCATAACCCCGAAGCCGTCAAGAGTGCCGAGTCTGTTGGTATCAAGTCCATGTACTACGACCCCAACAAGAAAGACCTGAACGAGCTTAAAGAGTTTTTGACTGCCAATCTTTAGATTGCGTCCAAAGAAGTTACCTCGTCCCGATCAGCCAGATTCTGCCATTCGTCCAGCTTATCCGAAGTTGTAGCGTAAAACTTGAGATCGTCGTCGGCCTCGTCCAGGGCGATACCGGCTCCTTTCATTAAACGGTTTTGCAGCCTCTGATTATCGCAGACAAAAAGTATCGCAGGGAACTCGCTATCAGTACCAGCCTCCCATTCGCCGCTGTCTGCATATTCGCTGTACTCTTTAAGTCTTTTGATAACGGTAAAAAATGGTTTGCCGGATTGTAGATATTCCAAGAAGTAGTCGTGTTCGCTGCCGTCATTATCTATTCGCACATAAACAGAGGGCGTAAACTCCGAGAAGTAATCATACCTGTTAATGATCTGGCTTTGCGTAAAGAACCGCAGGCTGTCCCCGTAGATACTTTTTAGCTGGCAGTACAAATCCAAGATATCTAAGCAATAATCTATAAACTGTTCAGACCGTCGCTTATCATATCGAATACTCCGTAACACGTTCGCGTCATAATGGCCGTCCGATTGTTTGAGCGCGTTAATACCTTTAGGTGATAGGTAGTAGGTGGCGTGTTTTCGTAGCAAGTGGTATTCCGGCTCATAGTTACGACCAATAAGTTCTTGATCGAGCAAGACTTTAAGCCGTTCGTTCATGTTGATCTTACTTTTTGTTTGTAGAGCTTTTACGAGTAGGTCTGTGGTTGCAAAACGAAAACGATATAGTAGGCGCAGAATGTCGAGTTGTTTGTTGTTGAGTGCCCTGTATTTAGTAGTGGCCATACGTCTTACTATAAATAGTAATATATAAGGGTACTAATAGATATAGGACTAACAGATATAACAAGCGCCGTTAGGCAGTATTTCGTAATACTGCTTTTATGCTGCCCTTAGGCCGCCAGTTTCCAGCACTTCGAGAAAGCCCCAGAGCCAGTTTTCGGCGCCTAATTCCGCGATAAGTTTGACGTTCGCGGCCACCCAATCTTCGGGTTTTGTGATAGGTTCGTGTTTACCGCGCAGCTTTTCCGACACTACGACAATCTTGCTGGGGTCTATCTTTTCGGTGAGTTCGCGTTCCGGCTTAAAGGCTAAGGCGGCTAGTAGGTTTACGAGCCAAGTCTGTGCGCCGAGGTCTTTTATAAGCCCAGCGTTGGCAGCGACCCAATCCTCTTTAATACCCGTTGGTTCGTTGCCGAACAGGTGGTCTGAAAGAATAACCGCATAGTACGGATTAAGCAGAGTATCCCTGGCGTCATTATCTGTTGGGAGGGTCATATCAATCAGTATAGCGGGTTACACCACTAATGTTAAAAAATTACAACACATAAGCACAATATAATAACAGATAAAACCTTTACTACTAGTACGACTTTATAATATACTATCTCTAGTAGAGATAGTTGCTATGAATAATCTTGAGGGTAGAGAACAAGCACTAGAGGGGGATCGGGTTGAAGCCTTACGGCTCATTCTTGAGAACGAGCAAGGCCACCCCGTTACCTACAATGAGGCACTTGAAGTTGCCGAGGGCTTGTTGTGCTACTTCGAGGTTATGGCCGACGACACCGAACAAGAACTGGTCAAAAATGAAGAACAGATAGAGGTTGAGGTATGCACGAACAGTCAACAGCCGTTATTCTAGCCAGGGTGTCCAGTAAGTCGCAGGAAGACGAGGGTTACTCGCTCGACGCCCAGCTTAAACTCTTGCGTGGCTACTGTGAACGGCAGAATCTGAACGTCGTCAGGGAGTTTAAGATTGCCGAAACAGCGTCAAAGGAACAAAGCCGCAAAGTATTCCACGAACTGCTGGTGTACCTGACCAAGCACAAAATCTATCACCTGGCGGTTGAAAAGACAGACCGCTTTACGCGCAACTTCCGTGACGCGGTGGCCATAGACGATTGGCTAGAACAGGACGCGAACCGTCGCTTGCACGCAGTTAAAGAAAACCTCCTGTTACACAAAAACGCCAAGTCCGACGTTAAGTTTATGTGGAACATTCACCTGTCGGTGGCCAAGAAGTACACCGACAACTTGCGCGAGGAGGCCATGAAAGGCTGGGCAGAAAAACTGGCGCAAGGCTGGTTGCCCGCACCGCCTCCGCCCGGCTACATGACTATCACGGAAAAAGGCAAGCGTATCCATGTGCCGAACCCTGACACAAAGGCGCTCATGCAAAAGGTATTTAAGCTGTACCTTGAGCCACAGCACTCCATAGCGTCTATAGCCGAGGAAATGGCGATAATGGGCGTCAGGACAAAACAGGGTCGGCCTCACTCGAAAAGCCATGTTCAAAGAATACTCAATAATCCTTTCTATATCGGCATAAACCGCTTTAACGGCAAAGAGTACCCCGGCGCACAAGAGCAGATAATCAGCAAACAGTTGTTTAACGCGGTGCAGGCCAAAATGCACAAAGGCCGTCCGGCGGTATTCGTTAAGCACAATCCGATATTCAAGAGTCTAATTCGCTGCGACGATTGCGGCACTATTGTTACGTGGCAGTTGCAGAAAGATCGCTACTACGGCGTTTGCAAACGCCTTGCACCGGCCTGCAAAGTCGCCAAGATGTTGCGCGAGGACGCGGTAGAAGAAATGGTTGTTGGCAAGCTGCGCGAGCTTGTCTGCCCTTCGCAAGCCGTTATCGAGTGGGTGGCCGCGACCATGCGCGAGCAGTACAAAGACGACATAGCCAGCCACGACAAAATGGTTGCGTCCATAACGACGCAGATTGAGCGCATAGAGCGCATGGACGATACATTATATGACGACAAGCTGTCTGGTGAGATAAATCAAGAAAGGTACGAGGCCAAACATGAACAGTTCGTAGCACAGAAGAAAGAGCTTAAAGAGCGCTTGAGCAAGTTAGACCAATCAAGCGGCGGACGCCGCCTAGAGCGCAGCCTAGTACTGCTGGAACTATCGCAAAAGGCCGCCGAC
>CAZPPY010000089.1:0-4251 GCA_964588575.1 uncultured Candidatus Saccharibacteria bacterium | reverse complement strand
GAGGTTAGATCGCCCGTCCTGCCTATGCGCAGGGTCACGAACAGGATGTTCTCGTTGTCCATAATGTCACGCAGGTTAAATGCACTCTTGGTCTGACCAATAATGTTGCGCATCATCTCGTTGGAAAGGAAGGCGCCAAACTTACTCGTAAACCAGGCGATGACATCGCCCGCTTCATTGGAACGTTGCATTGACGGAAATTGTTTTTGCCAATAACCAAGCACTGTTTCATCTTTTACATGTTGTAGCTTTTGCTTCAAAAATTGCGGATCTCGAAATAGGAGTGGGATTTCAATGAAAGTTCCCCCGTTAGGATCCGCCATAACTGCCAGTGCAGCATTTCGAAACATGTCTTCATAACGCGGTCCCATGATACCTTGATGTTGTGGGTCATACAACTTGTAGAGCATATTTAGTACTTCCTGGATCAAAAAATCTTTCTGATCATCAGTATGGAATTCGAACAAATTAAGGCCCATTGGCTGGGCAGTGTCGGCCGGCGAGAAGTAAATCACGTCTTCCGTCCGCTCTCGAGGCACCATCGCCAATAGCTTTTCGGCTGTGTCACCATGCGGATCTACAAAGGCAAAACCATCGCCATTAAGCATATCCTGGAGGGCAAGATTTTCGAGAAAGGTAGACTTACCCGTACCGGTCTGCCCAACGGCATACATATGGCGCTGCCGGTCCTGAAGCGATAAACGGATGGGCTTTTTTGCGCCACGGAAAATATTGTAGCCGAGCAGCAGCCCGTCAGCTGGCATGTTGCGCGGTGCGTCAACCTGCTTTGAATCCTGACGCTTTAGCTGTGAGGTTGGAATACTACGTTGATCTGGGAAGTGGAATAAGGTCGCCAGCTCAATCGCATTCAAAACCATCTTATGATTGTGTTGTGGGAATAACCGCAATATATAGCTGGTCACCAGGGTATCAATATGGTCAGCAGGTACATATTTAAAGCCATTTTTACCAGGCGCATCAAATAATGAGAATGCAGCCACCAGATTTGCCAGAATTGCTTGCGAACGCTGCGAAATATTCGACGAGACCACAACTCTAATCAAAGTCTCGTAGCCTTGGTATCGCGTCTTGTCATCAATCGCATCGAGTATATTCTGCTCAAGACTTGAGAGCTCAGGACGGTCATCTTTTTTGCCATCACTACCTTCAGGCGGCTTGGCAAGCGCAACGATCATCTGCTTCCCTAAGTTGGCAAGGCTTTGCAGCCCAGACTTATTGCCCTTGCCTTTGCGTTTATTACTTGCAACCGAGCTTGCGGTCTCCTGCCATTTTGAATCGGCAGGCCTTAACAATAACTGAACACTCGCGCCGTCTTCCTTATCAAGCGTTGATAGTGCGTTGAGGATCGCTTGCATTGAGTCTCTCTTCACTTCCTGATACGTTGCAATTGGATAGGCAAATGATTTCTTGAGTATAAATTCACCGCCAGTAACAGCGCTGAGCTTACCTATTTGATTGAATATGTTATGCTCAGCTACCTCTTCAAGCTGCGCGGTTGGATATGCGCTAGTGATAGCCTGCTTGAGAATGCCAACAAGGGCGATAGGCACCATGGCGTAAAAATAGACGAGCCCTTGGCTCCCAACAATTTCAAACGCAAAGTGGCGCTGGCCGTAGAGTCGACTCTTGAACCCCTTCTGGATCGTGCTAGCAATAATATTGTAGATAACTTGTGCCTTGGATATGTTCTCATCGGCTATATCCCGCGTATCTCTACCTGAGGCCTCGATATCTTCACTCATAGGTGGAAGATGTATATATAGAGGTACTAGCTTCAGAGCACGTTCAAAGTTCTTCTTTTCCTGTATATTCTTGCGAACGTACCATATAGCAAGCGGCACAAAGATAATGCCCACAGCAACAAATACGATAAGAATTGCCAACGCCATCATGCCTGCTGAGCGTCCTTAATATCCTTGCCGTACCGTTTTCGTAAGTACTCCTCACGGAGCAAGGTCATAGCCTTACTTTGGCTATAAGGATCGTGCTTGTATTGCTCAATGGTGTGCTTGACAGCATTCACCCATGTCGGTTCAATGAGGTCGGCGTCTTCTGCACCGGCTGGAACCTGCGCATTAACCGAAACCGATGTTCTGGCCATACCAGAAGTAGACGTATTCATTGCTGTAGGGTCAGCAATAGAAGGCTGCCAATCAGCTTGTGTGGTCTGAGGACTATCGCTAGTACCTGCTCCGTTGTTGTCGAGAGGCTCCATATCAAATTAAGTATACAACTCTGGTCTAATGCATTCTAGTTATACTAAGGACTTTACCTATAATAGGCTAAGAGGTACGCGTCTTCTTGCGGGACATAGCATAGGTACTATACAGGTATAGTAATGCGGCCAGAGGCACGATTGCAATGATATCTCTGATACTAAGTTGGCCAATAGACTGCATGAGCAGCAAAAATATAGCAACCGTAGCCAAGAAGATTGCAATCCTTCTTTGCGCTGTCAATGAAGTGCCGGCCAGCATACCAAGTACGCTTGCCATAATAAGGCACAGGCAATAGACAGTTGCAGCAGCAAATACACAGCCCAGGATGATAATAAGTGAGTTGCCTACGTTTGGATTAATGAGACCGAAGAAACACAGGTCAATAAGAGCCAATCCTGCAATAATTCGTAGTCGAAGTGATATCTTTTTAATGTATGTCATGCTTACGTCATGGTATTAATAAACCTCCAACGGCCCAAGTATAGTGAGGCGTGGGCGTTGCCATGAGCTTTTTTATAGTGCCCGGGCGATAAATCCGCTCAAAATGTAATTGTATAGCGCTTATCGCCCATTGGGCTATGACTGACCGCTCTCGTAGCTTTACGCAGCTGCAAAGAGCGTTAACAGTAAGTCTAAATTGTAGTTTTTGTTTTGTGACTTACAGCTTCAATACTACTATACTTATGCTAATATGTCAATCCCGTTTATGCTCCAACTCACATGCTGGCATTGTTAGAAAAAAGTTATACACAGTCTCAATTATTTCTTAGAAAATCTGTTGACAGGCTGCTTATGGTTTACTAAGATAAGCGTAGCACTTGAATAAAAAAAGTGCTCAAAAACAAAAAGAACTTCTTACAGAACAACGGCTACTCGCAGGCCGTTGTTCTTTTTTATGATTCGATAGTACTACCTGACAAAAAACTGAATTTTACTAGCTAGGTATTTCACGCCGGTACATGTGACGTTACAATACCGCCATGGACGAAAATGTGCAGTGC
Source organism: uncultured Candidatus Saccharibacteria bacterium (assembly GCA_964588575.1). Classification (GTDB taxonomy): domain Bacteria; phylum Patescibacteriota; class Saccharimonadia; order Saccharimonadales; family UBA4665; genus JANWHZ01. The sequence continues at coordinate 1,010 of CAZPPY010000089.1, read as the reverse complement.
GTTGTAGACCTTGGAACGCGTGGTATACGAGTCGAAATTGAATGTCATATTTCAAATAACTTGCCCGCAATTGTAATTGTAGGCTCAGCCAATAAAGCCGTAGACGAGGCACGGGAACGCGTAAGGGCGGCATTTGCTAGCAGCGGCATCCTACTGCCACGTAAGCGCATTACTCTAAACCTAGCCCCAGCTGATGTACCAAAGACTGACAGCAGCTTTGACCTAGCCATGGCGGCATCGATCATGCTCGGTAGTCGGCAAATCCCCTATACTCACCTACGAAATACGATTGTAATTGGCGAGCTCGGGCTCAATGGCAATATTCGAGCATCGCGAGGCATCATCGGTAAGTTATTGGCCGCCAGAAGATTGGGCGTCGTACAGTGCTACGTACCCGCCGACAACTTGCTTCAAGCGCAGCTGGTTCCAGGTCTTTCCCTCCTACCGGTCGCAAACCTCAAACAATTCTATAACCACTTAACGACCGGTACGGATATTAAGTCAGTAGAGACCGGCAGCGGCATCGTCGTCACAGAAGTCGGTGGAGCAAGCGGCGATGAACCCAGTATCAACGATATTGTCGGCCAACAACATGCAAAACGTGCGTTGGAAATAGCCGCGGCAGGTGGACACAATATATTTCTCAGCGGCCCTCCAGGCACGGGGAAAAGCATGTTAGCGAAGGCATTGCAGACATTATTGCCACCGTTAACCCATGAAGAAATCATTGAAGTGACGCAATTACATAGCCTGGTTACGAATGACTACGAAGCACCGGTAATGAGGCGTCCCTTCAGAGCGCCCCACCATAGCGCCAGCCTTGTTGCGCTGATCGGTGGCGGGCATAACTTACGACCTGGCGAGATTAGCCTAAGCCACCGTGGCGTGCTGTTCCTCGACGAAATGCCCGAATTCAACCGTGCTTCACTTGAAGCGCTACGACAACCGCTTGAGGACCGCATCGTATCGCTACCGCGCCCCAAGGAAACGGTCGAATATCCAGTAAATTT
>CAZPPY010000088.1:0-4288 GCA_964588575.1 uncultured Candidatus Saccharibacteria bacterium | reverse complement strand
CAATCCATCTGTGCGATGGACTAAGGAAGACCCAGCTGACCAGGCGCACATTTCGATGTGCATAGTGGTAGGATTCCTTCAATTCCGGCGGTAGGAGGTTAATCATAAGTGCTCCATGTTGTTTTGGGAAAAGTAGGCGCGGTTCCGCTGAAAGCGGAAGCTGGATTCATTCCAGCAGGGCCGGGTGAGAAACATAAGCCGGAGGGTCCCCAAGCTTTGCTTGAGGCCGCGCATGGGTGTCTCATGACTGATCATGCGAAGATTTCCTTCGGGTTGACGAGGCTTAATCCGGCCACCGTGGCATACATGAGGCGGTCAGCGCGGGATGGTGCCTGCAGGCCGGTGTAATTCAGGTATTGCCAGGGGTCATGAACGCGAACCGGAACCCGCAACGCATTTGTCAAATATTCACTGAGTCCCGGCATATTTGCGCCGCCGCCAAGCATGATAATCTGACCAATCGGCTTCTCTGTACCGTAGTGTTTCTCGTGATAGCGGATCATGCGCTGGATTTCCTTGGTCAGCTGTCTGAGTGTAGGATCGAGCGCGGCGACAATGTCAGCCTGTTTCTTGCTGACGCTGAGGCCATAGCGCGTTTTGATGATACCGGCTTCAGCTGGCGTGACGCCCAGCCCATCTTTGATATTATTTGTGAATACCAACCCGCCCGCCGGTACAGTACCGGTCACCAGCATGTTTTGATTGAAGATACTAATGTCGGCCGTCAGCGAGCCAAAATCGATGATAACACTGGTGATATCGTTGTACCGGGCGTGTGAGAACAGGCGCGTTCCAGCTGCCATCGTTGTCTCCACCAACACGACTTCCAGTCCGACCATGCGGGCCAGCACGAGATAGGAGTCGACGATTTCTTTTGGTACAGCGATGGCCAGCAGGTCCATTGTCTCCTTGTCGACTCGCGTAACAGCATAATCTAGGTACAGTTTATCGAGCGGCACCGGTATGTATTGTTCAGCTTCCAAGTGAACCGCATCAGTCAGGTCTTTCACCGACAGTTTTGGCAGCTGCATCGAGCGGGAGAATGAACGGTAGGTAGGGATGGCGATGGCGACTCGCCGCGTGGTAATCTCGCCGATCATTTGCCCTTTGAAGAGGCTAAAGAGCGCCTCAGCGATAATTTCGGGCTTGACGATAACACCGTTGTCCAGTGCGCTGGAGTTGAAGGCCGTAATACCGTAGCCCATAATCCGGGGCATGTGGTCATTCGAGCCGTCAGCAGTCCGTTCGTCGACTTGCATAACCTTGATCGAACCATGGCCGACATCAAGGCCGAATACCGGCTGATTGCGCAATATATTTGGCGTTTGTATCTTGCCCATCAAAACATAACCGTAATATCCGTAATCATAGCATATACGGCTGCCGCCTGATAGCCCTCCTCATCACAGCCGCTCATAGCCTATGGCGCGCCAGGCAAGGTCAACTGGAATTTGGCTGACAGGGAAGTTCGGGTCCAGATAGAGATCAAACGGGTTGCCGGAGTTTGAGGAGATGTAAATATTTTTGCCGCCGATACCGCCTAAGGCGGGGCTCGTATCAAACTTTGTCTGATACAGGCACACGCTGTTCATCGCCAGGAAATAAGCTGCAGGGGCGCTGGTACCGGTGGTGCCATCTTTGTTAATAAAGATAGAATCGCCATAGGGGCACTTGTTTTGCGTACCAGGATCGGCACCGTAGGTAACAAAGACGATTGGCGAGCTGGTTGCTCCGCCACACGCGGTAGTGATGGCAGACGGCGTATCCGCGGTATTCGTACAGGTGCGGACCGATGAGAAATTGATTGTCCCCTCGATGAAAATATACTTCAGACTGCCGGAAGTATTATTGAATATCGGATCGCAAGCAGTTGTTTTACAGAAGTTGGCGCGCACGTGCACGTTATCAGAGATATTGACAAGCTTCGTACCGAGCGATATGTCACCGCTGGAACCGCACGAAGATGAGACGCCGCTGCCCGAATCCGGGTAGTGCGTCTTCTTGGTGTTGCCGGTGCTAGGTATGGTGAGCGTGCCCGCTGTGGTCCAGTCATTACACCCGCCTGGCGAGTTCTGATAGCTGCTGTCCATATATTGGTTCCAGGGAATATACATCGACTGTAGTGCGGTAACGGTCGAGTTGTTTGCGCTGACATTGAAGTCAGCAGTACTGGTATTGCCGGGCGGCGTAATGCAGTTACTATATGCCATGGTAATGTTTTCTTTTGTCTGTCCGGCCGGCAGACTTGCGGGTTTGACGAGGTGGCCGCTGCCTTCGACCGAACAATTCTGGGCGCCGGTATCTTTGCCGGCAACGGTAATATTATTGGCGTATACGGTTGTTGAGTTGCTGCGTATATTGAAGTAGCCGTTTAGGTAGATGTCGCTTGCGGTCAGAGTCTTCACGCTGCTGTCGACGTCAATAATATTGCGGCTCATCAGGCCGGAGGCGGTTGTAGTCGAGGTTCGGGCTGCGGTAACGCTTATTTTACGGGTGTAGGTTGGCGTGCTGGCGGTGGCGGGCCGGTATAGCTTGCCAGTGGCGGTAATGATCTTCTGGCTGCCGCTTGAGCCGGCTGTAACTGTTGTGGCGTAGGTGGCTTTGTACTGGCTGTTACTGAGAATCGTTATATCACTGCTGGTTCCGGTGTAACTGCTGTCGGTATTATTGAGCGTCGCTATAGCGGCATCGGCGCCCGACTCGGCAGCGTACTGCGCCTGCAGGATGTAGATGCGCTCATAGGCGCGCTGGACATTGGCGTTTGCAAGCAGGAGCAGTCCGAACAGCATGGTTGTGAGGAACATCATGATAAATAAAATAGTGACGACGATTGAACCGTTTTGCTGGTGATTATCTTTCATTACTGGTTCCTCAACGCAACGCGTATAATTGTTTCATTTACAGTGGCCGCTCCGCCATGCAGCGTCTTATTCCTGCCCAGATGCAGCGTTAGTTCCACTACCTCGACAGAAGGGAAGTCGGGTCCGATGTACGCGCCGGTCAAGGGGTCGGTAATCGACGTATAGTCAATGGTGTTGCCCGACCGGGAGAAGTATCTTGTGTCGATGGACGTCACGTCGTCGGCGATGACCGTATCGGCCGGGCAGGATGTCGTCGCAAGCGATGCCGGACAGCTGGTGGTGACCGTATTGCCGCTTGCGCTTGGGTTGGCAAGCGACCGAAGAAGCAGCTGCTTGGTACTGCCGTTCATATACAGCACGAATTCGTCATCGTAGGGCTGTGCGCCGTTCATAATATAGTTTTTTGAGCTATCAATACTCGGCGCCTCGTAGTAGATGACCGGCGTGTAGTTGTTGCTGGTCGGCATGACGGTAGTGCCGGGTGTAGCGTGGATTTTATTCCATGAAGGGCTCGTGCCGGCGAGTACATGACTGTCGCTAATGCTGTTCTGCTCGATCAGGTGTGCGGCCGCGTTGAGCCGGTCGCGTAGTTTATCACCCGCATTCTGGCGCGTGACAAACGTCTCGCTATCGTTTTCAAGCGTTGCCGCGCTGCCCCAGAAGTCCAACAAAAAGCTAAATACCAGCATACTAAACATCACCGTGAGGATGATATATACCAGCAACTCAATTAGCGTGAACCCATATTCGCTGCTCCTGTCACCGTCATTTCCGCGTAAGCGGGAGTCCAAGGATATAAGGCCGTTCCTTTTTACGTTGGATGTCCGATCAAACCGGGAACGACACAAGAGGTAAACTGCCTGAAACGTGGCGATCATGTCTGGCCGACGCCATTCCTGGTAATGAGCATCCGCAGTTCCAGCGCCGGCAAATTCGTGAAGGGCCGTTGATACCCGACACTGACGTCGACAACCTTCGAATCAGGAATACTTTGCAGCGGATCGGTGGCAGAAAGCGCGCTGGTATTGGTGACGGTCAGTGTCGGAGTATAGGTAATAGTCCCGGACGTGCCGTCTTCAGCAGGGAAACTGTTGTTCGGGTAGCAGTTGCTGCTGCCGCTCAGCGTCGAGAAGTCCAGTGCGCGGTCGATTTCCGGGCAGGCGCTGAGGACGGTATAGATTTCATTGAGCTGACGCGCCAGCGAGTACTCGCTCCTGAGCGACTTGAAGGCGCTGAACAGGCCGATCGTGATGATTCCGAATATAACTGCCGCAACCATGATCTCAACAACCGAAAAGCCTTCTTGCCCGGACGCAGGCGCCTGAAGTATGTGTTTCATGCTAATGCTCATTATATACAACTTCGGAAGCAGGTAGTGCGAGAAGCATGCTCATTTTACTCGCGCAATAAAAAACCGGAGCCGAAGC
>CAZPPY010000087.1:0-4494 GCA_964588575.1 uncultured Candidatus Saccharibacteria bacterium | reverse complement strand
TTGAATTCAAACTTTACGATGCCGCTACCAGTGGTACGAACCTCTGGACTGAAACCCGCAGTTACAACAGTAGCGGTACCTGCGGTGGTCCTATCGGTGCAGCTGACTGTCGTGTCCGGGTCGCGAATGGCTACCTGACTGTCAACCTTGGCAGTGTGACTGCCTTCGGTTCTATTAACTGGAGCCAGCAGCTCTACCTGACCATGAACATTGGCGGTACCACCAGCAGTGGCCCAATTACCTGGGATGGTGAGATGTCACCAAGGGTCCAGCTGACCGCCGTACCGTACGCCTTCCAGGCGAACAGCGCCACCCAGCTCCAGGCAACCGTTGCCTCGAACGTTGGCCAACTAACATTTGACACGACGATGACCGGCGGTAACCAGACCTTTATCCTTCCTGATCAGGGCACAACAGGTAATTACCATCTACTGACTCAGGAGAAGGCTAATACTGGGTATGTCCAGCTACAAGGATCAACGCCTGGTACGGCACAGACAGGGAACTTCAATATTGCAGGTGGTGGAGTTGGCACGGGCGTAGGTATTGCAAATGTACTGCAAGCCGGCACGTTTGATACGCCATCCGGCACTACCACCCTGCATGTTGGTACTAACAACGCAACGAGCGGTATAAGCCTCGAGCAGAACGTAACCGTTTCGAGCGGCAAGACACTCACGACACAAGGCAATACCTTCGTGGAAACTGCTTCGCAAACAGCCTTCCAAGTCCAAAATGGCTCATCAGTCAATCTGTTTACGGTCGATACGTCGAATTCAGCTATCGTTCTTGGTAACGATGGCAGCCCATCGGCTCTTACCGTCAGGGGCGGTGCGGCATCCACAAGCAACACAGCAGGCGGCAATATTACCTTCGATGCTTCCAATGGAACCGGCGCTGCTGGATCCGGCGACTTTATCTTCCGAACGGCAGGTCCAGCGGCTGGTAGTACGGTCACCTTCGATAATTCATGGAGCACAAATGATGGCGCCAGCGGTGCGCAGCACACGTTCAACTGGAATACTGGCACACCACCGGCCATTGCCAGCGGCCATAGCAACTATCTGTTAGTTGTAGGAGTAACGATAACTCATAACGCAAGTCAGACCGTCCAGTCGGTCACATATAATGGCGCATCAATGTCCCCGCTTGCTGCCGTAAACTGCCCGGGGACGACTTGCCGGAACGAACTCTGGTATCTGGTAAATCCAACACATGATGGCGCAAGCCACGCAGTATTAGTGACGTTATCGGGCGCGCAGACCGCTAACTACTCGATTGGAGCGGCCTCCTACTACAACGTTGACCAGACTACACCGCTCCAGACAGCAGTGACAAATAGCAATACTGCCGGCAGTGGCGGTGCAGCCACCTTTACTTCTGATAGTATATCGACAACAACTTCTCAGATTGCACTCGACCTATTAGCGACTGATCAGCCAGTCACCAACCCGGGCACTCAGACGGTACTGTGGAATAACACCTCGATTGACACAGCTGCAGCTGGTGCCAAGCCGGGTACTGGTGGAACGGTCAGCTTCAGTTGGACATCGAACAGTGCGCATTGGGCGGATATCATGACAGCAATCAATCCGGTCGCTAATACTGCCCCTGATACCCTGACTGACCGCCTGCACATTACGGCAGCCGGTAACGTCGGAATCAGCACCGCAAGTCCACAATATACCCTAGATGTTACTGGTACCGGCAACTTCTCTACTGCGGTGCAGACGCCACAACTACAGTCGGCCGCTGCAACGAATCTGACGCTTGCAGCAGGTTCAAATTTGGTTGTGACAACCAATGGTGTGACGCGTGCGACATTTGATACTTCAAATCACCTCTACTTGGGTAATGGCACGACTGCTGCTTCACCGAATAACTTTGTAATCCAAGGTACTGGCAGCAGCACGACAGGTGTAGCCGGCGGATCGCTCACGATCCAAGGTGGTAATGCGACCGTCGGCAATGCGAACGGTGGCAATCTGACGCTCTCTGGCGGTACTGGCTTCGGTACCGGTGTGAATGGGCTCGTGGTGTTGGCGACGCCGTCATTCCAGACTGCGAGTGCGCAGAGCTGTGCGATAAACTGTAACGTCAATCAGACAGATGTAGATAGTAACGCATCAGTTGTTATTAATGCGACTGCCTCGGGACTGACAATTACGCTGCCGTCGCCAACTATCACTACCCCAGGTAAGATCATGTATGTCACGGCGGCTAATGCTTAATGACTTCACATTGTCAGCGAGCGGCAATACGGTTACGATGCATCAGAATACTACAGCCACTATGATCTGGAATGGCAGCGCCTGGACGGCAGCCGGCGCCAGCAATGCTACGACACTGCAGGCAACCTATAACAATGGCACGAATCCGTCGACTGTTCCGGAGATTAAGCTTGATAGTACGCACGGTACGATTGATATCCAGAACGACGATAGCAACACCAGCCAAGATCTCTTTACCATCCGTGCCGGCCTTGCGGGTAATCTAGGTACGGTTCTCTTCGGTGTATCCAGTACCGGCCGCGTGACTGTCCAGAATGTCAGTGATCCGAGTAGTGCGTTCCGCATTCTTGATGCGAATGGCAACTACCTCTATAACGATAATGCAAATTCTGGCTACACAACCGACAACAATACCCGCCCAATCGGTAACGGCATTCAAAATCCAAGCTTTGAGTCCGGCGGCAATATTACTGGCGGCGAAGAAGGCTGGATCGGCAGCTCTCAGGCGAGTATCGTTAATAGCTCATCGAGTGCACATACGGGTAATTACGAATTACAAGTTGCAGCGAACGGTAGCAACCAGGCCATCTACAACGGTAGCTACTATCAGGTCGAGCCAGGTGATGTTATCTACTTTGAAGGCTGGGTTGAGAAGTCAGTAACGACCAATGTTGGTGCAACGGCCGGTGTTGGTATTGAGACATACGACAAAGACAAGAATCTTGTCAGCGCAAGTGCTGCAACTGATATCACGGCGCCAACATCGAGCTATGTGCTTCATAAAGTGACATACACTATTCCAAGCAGTGGCGTACAGTACATACGCGTCGCTGCCAAGACTGCAGGCGCAACAAGCGGTACGATATACTTCGATGACTTCTATATGAGCACGAGCCAGCGTGGTCCAGGCCTCTTCCAGAACAGTGCTGATTCTACTACCGCGTTCCAGATACAGTCTGCGGCCGCCGCACGGACACTCTTCACGGCAAATACCAGCGGCAATATCATCAAGATTGGCGACTCGACAGGTTCAAACAACCCAACGATTTTCCAGGTTGATTCATCGACCGCAAACCCATCATCCGGCTTAGGGAGTTTGAACGGCGGCTTATGGTACAACTCCAGTACGAACCAGCTAGAGGCGGTAATCGGCGGTGCTGTCCACGACATCTGTGTATCCTCTACTTCATGTACTGGCTATGCAGCTTCAGCTTCGGCTACCATTCAGCTTCAGACCGCCGGTACTGAGCCTGGTACCCAGCAATCAGGATTCTTCAATATCACCGGTGCGGGTTATATGACGAGTGTTCTGACGATGAACACCACGGCTGGCAGTACAAATACGAGTGGCCTTACGATCAAGACGGGTAGTGCCTCAGGTGCAAGTAGTAACTCCGGCAGCATCACCATCGATACCGGTACGGCGGGCGCTGGCGGTACAGTTGGCAGCATCCAGATTGGCCACAGCGGAGTAACAACGACCATGCCTGGCAACCTCATTATCCAGGGAAGCAACACCTTGACACTTGGCACCGCAGGGTCAGCGCTTGGCAGTATCAAACTGTACAGCAGTAGTAACACGAATGGTGGCCACTACGTTTCATTGCAGGCAAATGGCGCGGATCCGACGAATAACTGGAATCTGGTCCTGCCGCAGAATCCAGGCAACTCCGGCGACTGTCTGAAGGACTCAAGTGGTACTGGCACCTTGGCGTTCAGTAACTGTACCGCAGGTGCGACGACGACGCTCCAGGATACCTACAATAACTCAAGTAGCCCGGCAACGATCACGCTTGCGGATGGTAAGAATATTCAAATAGTTGCTCAGGATACAACAACTGACCCAAGTATCATATTTAACCTTCAGTGTGCGACAGGATGTGGCGCTAACGGAGTATTCACGGTTCAGAACGCAGGAACTGCAGTCTTTACGGTCAACCCTAACAGCGGCGGAATCGTCCTTGGTGCCTACACACAGGTAGGGTCGTCTACCACCGATACTACTCAAGTTAATCTCCAGCTCGATAGCTATAGCACCTTTAGCGACAGTGGTAGTTGTACGACAACAACGAACCAGGGTGCCATGTACTACAACTCGAACTCGCAATCCATCCGCGCATGTGATGGCGGTGGTGCAGACAGTACCTGGAAAGATGTATTGACGCTACGGGATATGGACCTCCTGATGTTCGGTGTCGTACCGGACAGCGGCGCCTCGAACCAAGGTGACATACAGTCGCTGATCACCCCAGGTGTATCCGGT
>CAZPPY010000086.1:0-4633 GCA_964588575.1 uncultured Candidatus Saccharibacteria bacterium | reverse complement strand
CGGTCATATACGGCCAAGACGTCGCGTGTAGTCTTTGCCTGGCACTGGGGCGGATTTTTCGGTACAGCTCGCCAGCTGTTACTTCCCGCCCCTGGCTCTTCCCCTTCCGTCATTCACTTTTTCTCTCTTATATGTGCCAACTGTAGCGCGAATCAGCGTTTTTATGCATTGACATTATTACGATTTTAGTGTATAAATTATATAGACTTTTGCAGCATATGCAGTAAGTCGCGTCATTTACAAGCAGGCGAGATTTGACGGACCGAGATGAGCCTCGTGTACTCTGAAAGAGAGTGCAGCAGGCTCGTCTTGCGTCTGTGGTAGACAAGCAAGATCTTTCGAAAGGGAGAGAGCGTATCTCTCTGAGCGAGGTGAAAGCCATGATTTTCAGCGTACCAGCTGTCACGAACGCAGAGGTTGAGGCGTTCCGGCTAGACGACGGGAGGCCTGTCGAGGTGATTACCACACTTGAGGTGGACATCATCGCGCTTGGCACGAACGTCTCTCTGGACGAGGAAACACTGCGCACAATGGCGAAGGAAGCGGCTGAAGCTTGTCTTGTTGCTGCCTAGCAGCTAACCTCATCACGCAGATAGAACGTGTGGCGGTATACCGCAATTACCGTCACACGCTGCGTGTTGCCATCTTCTTCAAACTACCGCTCGCCTGCAATTTTCTTATAATAACCGAGCAATATACTATCTTTATACTTCGTGAAACGAGCTCTGCACAAGGTTGCCGAGCTGATAGTGCCCGAACTGGGTTCGATGCAGCCGCGTAACGGTGTATCCCAGGGCTGCAAATGTGCGCCGGATTTGGCGGTTGCGGCCTTCGTGCATGCGGACGATCCAGGCGGTGTCGTCTCCATCAGATTGCCGTTCAAGCTGTAATTTGCTGATGCCATCTTCGAGCAGAATGCCGTGGTCGTTGATCATTTGCCGGTGCAATGGCGCAAGCGGCGCATCGAGCATTATTTCATATACTTTAATCTTCTGCCTGCCCGGGTGCGTTAATTCGTGCGCCAGCTGACCGTCGTTGGTCAAAAGCAGTAGTCCAGATGAATCTTTGTCGAGACGACCGATCGGCTTCAAGTGGTGATATGCTGGCGGCAGTAAATCGTAGATTGTCTTGCCGCCGTGGCCGTTGCGGTTTACGATATGGCCGGCGGGTTTGTTGAGTATAATCGTCTGCATGGTCTGATGTATAGACAGCGGCTTGCCGTGAAGTGTCACGGTGTCGTGTTCGCTGACGTCGCGGCCCGGTTCGGCGGCTTCCCCGTTAACCGTCACATTGCCAGCTGCAATAGCAGCATCGGCCGGCCGGCGGCCCATACCGGTTGCGGCCGCGATAAATTTATTCAGTCGCATAAGAATAGCTTATAGCAATCCGCTGGTATCTTGTAGCAGGAACATAAAACATACAACCGATATTTGATGTGTCGCTCAGAATTTCAGCCGATACCTACAACGATATGTTGTTTGGGTCGTTTGGATTGTGCGGCGGCACCGGTGGCTGAGATGACATATCAGGGGCCGGCGCGTTGCTAGCTTGCGGTGCTGGCGTCGTGTTACTCGCGTCTGGCATGGCAGGGGTTGGCATTGTAGCTGGAGCTGTTAGACCTTGGTTCAGGATGCCTTTGGCCTCTTCTTTTGCCAGAAGGTCATGAATACTTGGCTTCGGCTCAGCGTTGAGCGGCTGAATGATCTTTTTGTTGGCAATCGGCACGCTACCGTTTGCAGTATCGGTGGCGCCTGCTTGTGGTGGTTCAGGACCGGTGGCTGCTGGATCTGTTGGCGCTGGAGCTGGCGGCATGGGCTGTAGTGATGGTGCTTCCGGTGTCGTTGCAGCCGGTGGAGTATCTGCGGCGCCCTCCTCTGCATTGGCGGCCAGATCGGTCATAGCACTAGCCAGGACTGCATCATCCTGTTTTACGACATTATCGTTGACGAAGCTGTTGATTTGGGCGCCAACGGTTGCCTGCTCTTCAGCGGTGGTTGGTGCGGTTGGAGTTGCCGGTTCTGTTGGCGCCGGTGTTTGTACCGGTGCTGGCGCTGGCTGTGCGCCCATTATTGAGCTGAGTGCCAGCGGGGTCGCCGGTGCAGCTGGCGGGACGAATGGCGCGGCCGGGGCAGAAGCCGGCTGTGCAACTGGCGCTGGTTCGGCAGGTGCGGGGATGGGTGTCGTTGCGGCTGCTGGAGCGGCAGGCGTGCCCTCGACCAGTTCGTGAGCGGCTTTGACGATATCCTCAAGTGTAACCTGTGATTTGACGAGATACCGATCAGCGCCCAGGCTATTGGCACGGATTTTGTCGTCGGCCTGGCCGAGTGCGGTAAGCATAATGACTTTCGTCTCTTTCAGCTCATCGGTATTACGCAAGATATCAAGCATTTCAAATCCGCTGATCCGTGGCATCATGACATCCGAGATGACCAGATCGGGCTTCTCTGCTTTGGCTACGACAAGTGCTTCTTCGCCATCTTTGGCGGTAACAATTGTGTATCCTTCAGCTTGCAAACGTGCTTCGTAAATTTCACGCAGGTTATTGTCATCTTCCACCAGCAGTATTTTTGCCGCCATTGCTTCCTCGATCCTTTACCTTATGTTAGTGGGTTGTTAGGCTTACGTTTATTGTAGCACGACAGGGACAGTGCCTGAGGAAGCCGGCAGTACCGGTTGTAAAACATTTGCCGCTGCTGCCTGAGCCTTCAATTCCTCCGCTTTTGCACTGCTGACCCGCGGCAGGTTGATATAGAACGTGCTGCCTTTTCCGAGCTCGCTCTCTACCCAGACGCGGCCGCCGTATAGTTCCACGATTTTGCGGCAGATGAACAGGCCGAGGCCGGTGCCGCCGATGGTGCGCGTCGCGGAGCTGTCGACACGGTAAAATTTCTGGAACATGTGCGGGATATCTTCCGGCGGAATACCGACGCCCGTATCGCGGATAAAGAATTGGACGATTTGTTCGTTGCCGGTCAGTCCGATGGAGATCGTTCCGGCTTCGGTGTACTTGACCGCGTTGTCGAAGATATTGGTGACAACTTCGCGCATACGGTCCGGATCGGCGTATGTGTAGTACAGCGGGTTAATAACTTTGTTGCCGGTGTCGTCATCTTTTTTATCTGTTGTATGATGGGTGCCAAAGATAAAATCGACCATCAGGTTCTTTTTCTCCGCAGCGAACTTGAGGTCATTGGTCAGTTGCTCCAGGAACGTCCCCATTTCGATAACATCAGGATGGCTGGTCAAGCGGCCATCTTCGGCTTTCGCGCTGGTAAGCAGATCTTGGAACAGTTTGCCGAGATGCTCGGTGCTGGAATGGGCCTTCTCCAGATAGCCCCGGGCGCGAGCATCAATGGTGCTGACTTTATCATTGAGCGCGAGCGATAAGTAGCCTTCGATGGCTGCGACCGGTGTGCGCATTTCATGTGAGGCGGTGCTGATGAATTCGCCGCGCTGTTGTTCCTCCTGTCGCTCCTGACTGACGTCGCGGAAAATGCAGACAGCGCCGGTCAGGTTCTTCTGCTCGTCCAGGATTGGTGACAGCACAATATTGGTTGCGATAATTTTGCCGGATTTTGTCGTCAGGTTGGCGGCGTTGTCGCGCACCGTTTCTTTGGTCTGCAACAAGCGTTGCATTGGGTCTGCTTGGGTGGCATAGACTGGTTCTCCCTTGTTGTTGACAAATTTGAAGACCGCCTGCCACTGCAGGCCGGTTGCATCACCGGCTGCCCAGCCGGTGATCAGCGATGCTCCGGGATTAAACAATTGAATAGTTTGCTGGTCGTCGACGAGTATCACGCCGTCGTCGATGGCGTTGATGATAATGCTGGAGCGTAAGCGTTCGTCGCGGAGCGAGCTGGCCAGCTTGTTCGTCTTTGACCCGGATTTTGTTGGGTCGGCGGCCCGCTTGCGCTCAAAATGAATGAAAAGCAGCAAAATAATGACCAATGTAAACAGGCCCACACTCAATAAAATCAGTAAATTGTATTTTGCCATAGATTACAATTTGCTTCCTCTCATTATCAGGTGTCGGCGGCCATTATGCAAATGCTTAACCGATTAGAACGTGTATATACGATTAGATCAATCATTGCTATCACGTACCGACTGTATGACAATGGATTACATAATCAAGGTATATAAAATGTCTATAAACCCAGAGTTAGATGATAATGCGGAACAGGAATCCGAACCCCTACTGGAGAGAAGCCGGGTTCAAGAACTTGCAGCTGAGGCTATCGAAGGCGCCCGCGAAGCGTATTTGCGTGCCTTGATAGCGAGCCCGGCTGCGACGCCCGGCACGAGGCGTGACGCTCAGAGATTTCTGGATGCATTGATGCGCGAGCGGCAGCAAACCGAACGTTCGGTTTGACACCTTGCAAGCTGGCGGGATGTACATATGTCTGGACCTCGAACAACAGATATGTTAAGATAAGCCCGTTGCTTTTTCAGCTGTTCTGCAGCTCATACAAAATCAGAAACCAGGGAGCGTAGTCGATCATTTACGATTTTGAGAAGGCAGAGCGACAAGGTATGTATTTGTTGCGGGAAACTTGTTTTATCGCGGCAAACACATACCTTACCTAGCCGATGGTGACGCGGCCCCTTCGTCTAGTGGTCCAGGACGTCAGGT
>CAZPPY010000085.1:0-4767 GCA_964588575.1 uncultured Candidatus Saccharibacteria bacterium | reverse complement strand
AGCACGCCAATATAGCTACGATCGCTCCAGGGGCCCCGGAAACGACTAATGATGAGGCTGCAACCGGCGCTGCGGCCGATGGGGTTTTCGGCGCCAATATACACGCTCAATGGTTCGTTGAGCGCCGCCTCGCGGAGCCACGGCTCCAGGTTGTCCAACAGCTGCGCTACCTGGCGCACCTGGGTTCCGTTGATAAATTCCGGCTGACCAAAGAGATTAGACAGTCCGCTCATATAGAGTTGGTTGCCGATCGTCGCAAGCCCCAGGTTGTGCGTCAGCTCGACGAGTGTGTCGACTGCGTTCCTCACAGCTCGTTCCGGCACGGCGCTGGCCTGCCCGACTCGCGCTGCCAGCGCCCGCTCGGCCCGCCGCTCACTCGAACTTTGCGCACGGTCAGCTTCTGCCGCCAGACTATTCACATAGAAGCGGTACCCCTTGTCGGTGGGAATCCGCCCCGCGCTGGTATGCGGCTGCATTATATAGCCCAGGCGCTCCAATTCCGCCATTTCGCTGCGTACTGTCGCCGACGACACATCAAACGCTTTCGCCAGAAGGTTGCTGCCGACCGGGCTGGCAACTTCGGCATATTGTTCGATAATTGCGTGCAAAATTTGTTGCTGTCGTTCTGTCATAAAATCACCATGATTTTCAATCGATATTGTAGCACTCGAACGCTGCGAGTGCTAGTTATGTACCTATGATTATGAAGAGAGCGCGGGCGGGAAGTTTATTACAGATGATTTGGATATACATCCATAACTTCCAAGCTCGCGCTCAAATTATATGAAACGGCGGCGACCTGATTCCAGTCCAGGAAATCTACGGTCTTAATTGCCAAACCACTGAAGTGGCTAGAAGTCACCCTAGATTAGGGCCTCGAGTTGTATTAGGACATGCACTGACTGCAGATAAATCCACAGGAAGGCGTTGGCGCATCATAAGCGAGCGTTGCCTTCGGGCTGATGTGAGCTGGCATGGTTATTGCCATGACACAGGTTGTATCAGTATCCCAATGCGGACTATGTCCGTTTCGCCAAATAAGTAGGCGTTTCCCTTGACTTCCGATGACAATTCCACCGAACATGTTACATAATACTATTTTTTTGAATTATGTCAATACATCTTATAAAAATGTAGACTACACAAGGTACGAAAAAGGGCCAGATTGCACACGATGTGTGAGCAGGGTCTGACCCCGAGGGTTGCCTTGTTGTTAGCTGACCGGTATGAACGATGCCGCCAAGAGTCCGAGTCCGATTGCGAACGCGATCCCATATATGATTCCTACGAGCCGCCACCGCACTTTTTGATCGTATTGCGCGACTACCAGGAATATGAACGAGATGACACCCGCGACGGCTTCGACCTCAAGGACAAGCATCGCGATCGGCAGCAATTCATTCGGATGCAAGGTGTGCCTCCTGCCTTTTTATAGGCGCTGTAGAATGGCTTCCAACAAGGTTCGCTTTGCTTTCGCTCAGCTGAACTATATTACCATATTTCATTAAATTTAGCAATACTCCCTGCCATAAACAGGGAGTATTTATATCATTTAGTACAACAGTGTTGACTATTCGCCGTGCTCTTCGATAGCCTTCAGCAGGCTGTCTTCCAGCTCGCTCTTCTTCTTTAGCTTTGGTGCAGCAGCTTTCGGTGCCGGCTCGGCTTCCGCCGGTTTTTCGGCGCGTGCTTCGCCGTTTTGCTTATCAGATTCGACATCGAGCTCAAAGCCGGCCAGTTTGCTCGCCAGGCGGACATTCTGTCCGTTTTTGCCGATCGCAATGCTGAGCTGGTCTTCGGGAACAAGTACGCGGGCTTTGCCGGCCTCTTTGTCCAGAATAACCTGGCTGACGCGTGTCGGGCTCAGCGCGTTCTTGATATATTCCACGGGATCATCGCTCCAGACGACGATATCGATCTTCTCGGCATCGCCAACTTCGCTCATGACCGCATTCACGCGCGTACCGTGGCCGCCGACGAACGTGCCAACTGGATCAACCCCTTGGACATTGCTATGCACCGCAATCTTACTGCGTACGCCAGCTTCACGGGCAATGCCCTTTATGTCAACGGCGCCGCTTTCCATTTCCGGCACCTCAGCGCGGAACAGCCATTCGATAAACTGGGTGCTGCCGCGTGAAACAACCAATTGAGGGCCGCGTGGACCGCGCTCGACATCTTTTAGCACTGCTTTCAGGCGCTGTCCAGGATAGTAGTGTTCACCCTGAATCTGCTCGCTGCGCGGCATAATGCCTTGCGCATGGCCCAGATCAATCCGAACGATATTACCCTCGACACGAGTCACGACGGCATTGATGACGGCACCGATCTTGTCTTCATATTCAGCCATGACGATCTCACGCTCCGCCTCACGCAAGCGCTGTAGAATAACTTGCTTTGCGGTCTGTGCGGCAACGCGGCCAAAGTCGTGGACCTTTTCGTGGACTTCAACTGTTTCGCCGATAGCAGCGTTTTTGCGCATCGCTTGCGCAGCACTAAGTGAAATTTCGTATGCTTCATTCTCGACGTTTTCGACAATTTCTTTGGTCACGTAGGCATCAACGTCACCGGTATTGAGGTTCATAGTAACGCGCACTTCTTGTTCGCGCTCACCATAATCACGACGGTATGCAGCCGCCAGCGCCTGCTCGACGATCTCCTGTACCGTTGCTTCCGGCAGGTTCTTCTCTTCAGCGATTGCCCGGATAGCGACCGCCAGTTGCTTAAAATCCATTTCCATATTTTTTTCCTTTATTTAGCGACTTGATACGAAAAAAGTCGACCTGTCGGCCGACCATAACACTTTTTAAGTATACGGCGCGGGCACGTGAAAGTCAAATACCCCAGCTGCCATCTACTTGACCGTATAGCCTCACGATGGTATATAATATGATTCTGGCTCTGGCATTGGCTGCAGTCGCACATTACAACCTGCACCAAGGATTCGAACAAAACGGGCTTCGGATAGATATTTCCAACATACCTGTCCGCAGCTCGCTTTGTTCGGTAGCTACCTGGGAACGTATCCTGGCCCGAACATACAGCCATATAAGGCATGCGAGTAAGGCTCGCTTTGGCGAGTACAGGAGGTGAGAACGTGAGCGATACGTACGTAACCGTCACCAGCCGGGATCAGCTTCTTGACGGAGAGGCAGTTATCACATCGCACAGGCAAAACGTGATGCTGCTTGCACCGCGGTACCCCCAACTCAGGGCCGTCATTGACGCACTGATAGAAATGAACGGGGTACGGGAAGTTCGAGCCGCCGGCCGACACTTACAGATTGCCATCGACACCGCACTCACAACACCTGACACTGTCGCGTATTATGCCGCGAATCTGCTGAACCATTTTCAGCAGGAAGGTTCGGCCTGATCGTTACAGCGTAGGCTGGTAGCAAGCCTTGATGCAGCACGGCAACAGGTGAAACACCGAGTTTTTGCGTTCAAGCGCAAACTTTATTTCGCCTGCTGCCGGTCTGTCTACGAAGTATCAGTCGTACTGATGAGTCCTAATAGGGACGAAACAGACAAATTTCGCGAGCAAATATTGACTCCTACTAAGGCTTATGATAGTATATCCTCACATTTGAGACGGCTTGTCAAGCCAACAAATGGTCCATTGACAAATCAGACAAGGAAGAATGAAGCGGGCTGCAAGCAGATAACCACTTGCCTGCCTACAGCTCGCTTTGTTCGGCAGCTATCTGGAACTTTCCAGCCCGAACACTTCGGCCACTGCGGTAAGTGAGCTATCCCATCATCGATGGGTAGAAGGGCCAACACCGTGCGTAATTTCGATCATCCAACGGGGACTGTCACGTTTACTGGCAACTTCTTCGCATTCGTGCCCGGCGCACCCGCGCTGGAAACACTCATTGCTCGAATTAAAAATCACTCGAGCATTGAAGGAGTCGTCGTCACGCGCACAGGTCTCAAGATCATCGTCAACACGGCGGAAACCACCCTTGATCACGTTCAGACGTTTGCGTCCAACATGCTGCGACCAATCATCCAGCGTGGCGAAGGATTCACCGTTGAGACCTCAAGGGCTTGACCAGTAGCTGGTCAACAGGCGTGATGAACGGATAAGGTGAGCTGCCGGCTCTAGCGTTTATCGCACCTTGTCTGTTTGTCATGTCTGTCTACGACACTAGCATCGTACTGACGAGCCCCGCACGGGCGAAACAGACAAAAAGGCATGTGCTGCAATTGACTATTTATAGTGTTTATGGTAATATATTACCGCATTTGAATTGATTCATATGCGCAAATTGACAAGCAGAGCGCACAAAGCGGGCTATACGCTGACGGAAATTGTCGCCAGCCTATAGCTCCCTTTGTGCTTACGGGAATAAGTTGGGAAACACCCAGCCCCATATGCAGTCACGCGAGTGACGGAGCCGAAAGGTGGGGACGTGAGTTCTCAGTCAGACAGCGCCACGCGAAGTGTCACAGCCAAGGTGAAGCGGATTCTGGAACTGGCCGAAGCACGCGAACCTGCATTTATCGAAGCGCTCGTCGAAGGTCTCAAGGCAAATGATGTCGCGAGAAAAACCTTGCAACGGGCTGCGAGCGATGCAGAAGTAACGCGGAGTGATAAACCTGATCCGGGAAAAGACGCCTGGGCATGTAATCTAAGCTACTGGTAGCACCCTGACGGCGGACGTGACACGTGGGGTACACTAACGGGGTCCATTTGCGCCACAAGCGCTTCCCCTTTGATCCCTGCCCTGCTTGTCATGTTCGTCTACGAAGTGTTAGTCG
>CAZPPY010000084.1:0-4828 GCA_964588575.1 uncultured Candidatus Saccharibacteria bacterium | reverse complement strand
TCCTGTCGCCCGGGCGTAGCCGTTATAAAACTCCTGTCAGTGCGGCCGCGCCGTTCTACGCCAGACGGCCTGGCGGGTTTTCCGCGCTCGTCGGCAATCAGCACCGCCCGTCCGGTATTGACTTCTTCGTATTCTGCCAGTGGCTGCAGGCCACCGTGGACGCTTGGCATCAACTTATGGGGAAGTTGCGAATCAGGAGTGCCGGACCGATGGCTCTTGACGATCCGTATCCGGGCCAACGCGCGAAGCGTCAGCAATGCTGCATCCGAATACTGGAACGCATCGTTCAGTATTTCGCCGCCGTTATCATCCACTTGACTATCTGGTGCACGCTCCACGTAAAAACGCGCAGCGTCCATAAGCTTACTGCGCTGCATACGGTAACCTTGCTCTATACTCGCATTTCACGGATAACTTTCTGAAGAACTGTTAGCAGAAAATATACCACCTAGCGGATGCGTGTCAATTCTTTCGCCGGCCGTTCCTATGCAGTAATGGCAGCCCTACACAAACCGTACGCATTCATAACGCTTGTGGTTTTGTTATAGTTAGGTGCATGAGCAAACGCAACCTGAACGCACCGCTTGGTGCCAGTCTCATCGTGCTTTCATCGCTGTTTTATGCAAGTTACGGCATATGGACAACATTGCTCGGAACAGCTTTCAATGGCTACACGGCATCAGCAATCCGAAGCGTACTGGTACTCTTTTTATTTCTCCCAATCGCAGCCGCATACCACAAATTCGAGCCGCTCCGCCTGCGGAAAAACTGGCATTATATCGCGGGCATGTTCGTTGGTTCGCTCATAAACTGGGGGCCGCTGTACTACGCCATTTTACATGCTGGAGTTGGAGTCAGTCTGGCTGTATCGTACGCCTGCATTGTCATCGGCATGTTCTTGTTCGGCTGGATGTTTGCTGGTGAACATTTCACGCGCGACAAGGCGATTTCGGCCATACTTGGCATTGCCGGATTGGCGCTTATTTTTTCGCCAAACATTTCCAGCCTCGGCCTGCTGGCGCTCGGCGCAGCGGCCGTAAGCGGCTTGTCGAGCGCCTGGAATAGCGTCTTCGCCAAAAAAATCAGCTACAACGCGACACAATCTACTATTACACTCTGGGGTGTCTCGCTTGCGGCAAATGGTATCATGGCGGTCTTTTTCACCAAAGCATTTCCAGTAATCAACGGACATAGCGCACTCGTCCTCGTGGTCTTTGCTATCGCTTCTATCTGCGCGTCATGGTCATTTGTCCGCGGCGTTAAGCTGGTTGATGCCGGTGCGGCGGGTATTCTGGGACTCCTGGAAATCGTTTTTGGTATTCTGTTCGGCGTTCTTATTTTCAATGAAAAACCAGCAGCTATCGAACTCATCGGCGCATCGATCATCATCTTGGCAGCAGCAATTCCGTATGTAAAAGATTTCAACCTCAAACGCGGTACTCTAAAATAATATATTTGGCACTCATTAATCCCGGTTTCCAGGCGCCAAGACGACGGGCAGGTAACTTACCGCCCGGGCAGTCGCTCGTCGACGGCTGGCCGGTCTTAACGTACGGCCCAACGCCAATCATTGACACCAAAGATTGGAAACTGGAAATCAATGGCGAAGTCAAACAACCCGTGTCGCTGGATTGGGAGGCATTCAACAAGCTGCCGAAAACCACGCTTAAAACCGACATCCACTGCGTGACGCGCTGGAGCAAATTGGGAATGGAGTGGGAAGGCGTGTCGATTGATGAGCTTATCAAACTCGCCGGCGGATTGACTGAAAGCGCACATTATTTAATCACCGCCAGCTACGGCGGATATACGACAAACCTGCCGCTCCAGGAAGTCATCAATGGCCAGGCAATGGTCGCCACCAAAGCTGAGGGTAAACCGCTGACACCAGAACACGGCGGTCCGGCGCGGCTATTCGTCCCGCATTTATACTTCTGGAAGAGCGCCAAGTACGTGCGACAGCTCACGTTTACCAGCCACGATCAGCCCGGCTTCTGGGAAGTCAACGGCTACCACAATCACGGCGACCCGTGGAAAGAGGAGCGCTATGCCAGCTACTACTGACCAAATGATTGCGAATACGGAATGGCGGGTGGCGACGGTTACCGACATCAAAGCCGAAGCACCGAACGTCTGTTCGTTTATGTTCAATTTCGGCCAGCCCGTCAGGCACGATGCCGGACAACATTACGAAATTCGCCTGACCGCCGAAGACGGTTACCAGGCCGCCCGGCTCTATTCGGCCGCATCACCCGCCAATGGCTCCGGTACGATGTTGCAATTGACAATTGCCCTGATACCAGGCGGTGAAGTATCGCCGTATCTATTCCAGAACGTACGCCCCGGTGACAAATTGGAACTGCGCGGCCCGCTCGGCAACTATTTCACTTGGCAACCGGCCGTCAAAGCGCCCGTCCTGCTGATCGGCGGCGGTACGGGAGTCGTACCCTTGCGCGCTATCCGGCTCAGTCATCAGCAATGTTGCGCGGACACACCGATGAAACTCCTCTACAGTGTAAAAACCTACGAAGATATGATCTATAAATACGAATTGTTTCCGCCGCGCGGCGAGCCATCCAGCGACGTCATCATGACATTCACCGAGCGGGCGCCGGAGGTGTGGAACGGCTATCATAGAAGAATTGATAAACCTATACTAAGAGAGGTATTAAACCTCTACGATACTGAGCCGGTCGTCTATGTCTGCGGCCCAACGCCGATGGTAGAAGCCGTTACGCAGGCGCTGGTGCATATCGGCCTTGATCCAAATACCATCAAAGCTGAACGCTTTGGTTCGACGGGCTCCTAACACACCGGTACACCGGCCGATATTTAGAGTCCGTGACGATCATAGGAAAGCAGGGCAGCCTTCTTGTCGGCGATTTGTTTTGTGTGCTGTACTGCCTCATGCAGGCGCGCTTCCGGATCACTGCTTTCCAGCACCATGTAAGGTAGCTGGTATTGCTTACATACATCGATCCAATATTCATCACTGCCTTCACGAACTGTGCCGCCATAGCGAAGCGGATCCACTTCAAACGGGATGTTGCTGCGCGTAATGATGTACAAATCGGATTTGAGGCTCACTGCTTCATTGCACAGATCTTCAGGACAACTGCCAATCACCGGCTGCCAGTGGGGAAATTGCCAGTAACCGACGGTCGAAAACAAATCGGTGTCCTGGATAACAAACGGCTTGTCCGGCAGATTCGCCGCCTGGCGTTGCAGAGCGGCCTGGCCGCGCCATATGGCCGTCATCGAACGAACCGTGATTTCATTGACGGTCCGCTCCAAGTAGGGTCGGGCGTATTCGAACAGCCAATAACCGTTTAGCTTTGCTGCTAACTGTTTTGACAGTGTCGTTTTGCCGGTCGATTCGGCGCCAAAGATCGTTACCGTCGTACGCAAATACTGCTGGAATTCAGGAATCATGTCAGCAAAGTGACCGAGCGGATCCTCACGAACAGGTGTAGCCTTCACCTGGTTGATGTCACGGTTGATGTCGTACGGGAAAAATTGCGCGCCGGTTACTTCCGCCAGTCGCTGCCCGTATGCTTCGCTGGCAACAAGAAAGTCGTCCTTCTTAATGCCAAATTGCCGTAGCAAATCGCGCCACATATCCCAAAACCCAGGCGCCTTTGGGTCCTGTTCGATGGCTTTATCGAAGTGTTTGAGCGTTACGTTTGCCAGATCATGGCGAGCAATTGCCGCGCGGAGCGCCGCCACCCGCTCACGCACCATTGGTTCATGCGGCTGCGTGCACATGATCGCTACAACACCAGCCGGCGCCAGCAGACTAGCGAATTGCACCAGCTGTAAGTGCCCGGTTGTCGGGGGCATCGCCGTCAGCAAGAGGTAAGCTTTCGACGTTTCGTTTGCTCCTATTCCAGATTATGTAGCCGTAAATCGTATTGGCCAGGAAGAGCACGTATTGGAAAGCGACGAGTGGCAGGCCGGTTGTCGCATACGTATAGATGGCAAACACGTTGACAATCGCCCACACCAGCCAGTTCTCCAATTTTTTGTTATCAAGCAGGAATTGCGCCAGAATCGTGCCGGCTAAAATGACAGAATCCGTCCATGCCATTGTGCCGCCCAACTTCTGGCTCAGCAGCGCCGCGCCGCTGTAGCCGGCCGCCGTAACCGCCAGATACACCGGAACCCACTTGAGCTTGATATGCGCCACCGGCCGCGTATTGGCGTCCTTACGCCAGCGCAACCAGCCGTAGGCGAGTGTCGGCACTAAATATGCGTTCAACACAGCGCTGGCCAGCAGCCCGCTCTGAAAGAAGAGGTATGCATATGCCGCCGACGAAATCGACCCGATCGGATAATTAATGCGCCGCTCTTTCACGCACAGCCATGTGCATGAATATGAAGTAAGGACCGCAAATACTTCCAGCCAATGAATGTCGCCGACCTTAATCCACCCGAACACCACACCAGCCAGGTAGGAAATACCCGTGAGAGTAATGCCGATAACGGCGCTCTCCAGTACGTCGCGCGTCTGCTTTTCGCGTGCTCTTGTAGGTGCTGACATTTGTTTTACCCTGAACCTTTCTCTACGCGGTGCAGGCCAAGCCGATATGCCAACGCTTGGTTGACTGCAGGTTAATTAGTGTTACATATACACTATATAGTACCCTTGCGAAGTGTGCAAGCAGCAGAACTTTGCGCAGGCACGCTGGCGAGCAGTAGTTGACGCGCTGCCAAACGATAGTATAGTAAATCTATACTAACGGAGGTATGACTTATGACTGACCAAGCTATGAACCAGGCGCCCGCGTACCCATCGGTTGACGAAGCAGTTGCATATGCGCTTCGTGAG
>CAZPPY010000083.1:0-4836 GCA_964588575.1 uncultured Candidatus Saccharibacteria bacterium | reverse complement strand
ATCGAGAAGTTGCGGATGGGATAAGCTAGCGGCTTGCCGCGGGGGAATCCGACATGTTTACAGTTGATTGCAAATATATCAGTGCCAGTCTACGGAGCGTAGGTGCTGCAAGCAAGCAGGCGCCGCAGTGTTTGCGGTTCAAAGCACACAGAGAATAGATTCTTATCCCCTCTGGCTTCAAAAATATACGCACGTTTTACAATGTATTCAGACCGGCAACTATCCGGGCTATATATTCTCCGCCGTCATTGAATTGACTGGCGGTTACCAATCTACTCGCTAGTTCATCTGACGATTCTGGTATTGCCGAGATTCCGGCCGCAATTGCCGAGCCATGAAGGCTTACGCCCGATGCGCCAGTTACACTAGATGAACCGCTGGCTTTCAGCCTCAAGGCATCAACAATATCATCAGCGAGAAATGTGCCGTCGGCAAGCACAACAACGGCCGCCTCACCGATACCAGTATTTAAATGCGGAAATATCCCCAACTCATCGGCACCCTGAGTTTCATATGTATAGCTATATGTAATGCTGAACACTTTCCAGCCCGGCACTACAACGTGTTTCCACTGGTATTGTGCCGGTTTTTGCACACTGAACCAGCCTTTTTCAGGCGGTAGTTGTTCGAGTCGCTTGATTGTGTATAGATCAGAGCCTGGAAAGCCTTTTCTTTCAAGACGTTCAAGTGCATGTAACGTTGCTTCTGCGAGACGTGGTGCTTGTATTTGAAGATTCGCACGCCTGTTTGCACGCGCCGTATCCATATCGATCTGGGCCTGAAGGCGCAATTGATCCTGTTGATCTTGGAGGTGTTGGTTATTTTGCGTTTGCCGATCACGGTATGCGTCGAGCGCCCGATCAGCTCTGGCTTGATCACCAGCGGGGCTAAACTGACGCTGTAAATATACCTCACGTGCCCGTTTTGCCCTCTCATCCCCTTGTTTGCTCATATCGTCAATATATAGTATCGCAAGCTTGTTATCAAGTTCGCTACGAGACTCGCAGACTCGCACGTAAAAGACAAGGCAGTTATAAGATACCGCGGATAAATTCTCTCACTTCTTTCTACATGTAACGGGGTCAGGTATTCGTTGATAATTTTTAATATCAAAAAGGCCCACAAGAGGGGGTGGGCACCGCTTGTAGGCCTTTCAGGGGACAATCATCAGGATTATCCCTTCATTGCACCCTTCAACCACCCAGTGAAACGTCATAGCCGATACATATAAAGGCTTGCGTCTCCGTATTGCTACGGAATCGTTCAGACTCACTTGAACGGGATCCTTCTGCCGAAGCAGCAGGGTTAAAGGGGTTAGTAAGCTTTAGAACGATGTAATTAGTAAACTAACTACGGCGTTAGGAGAAGTGGAGGGTAACAACTTTTCCAGGCGACTACGCTCTAAAGCTATCTAACATAATGTTAGAATGGGGGTTAAAGGTACGTAAACGCTTACAGTTAACGCTTACAGGTTGCTATTGTAACAAATTTATGTCATATGTCAATACCCTTTTTGCTTACTGTCAATAAGCTTACGCTTTCAACAGATGAAATTCCGGAAGTTCTTCGGAATATTCCATCACCACCAAAGCAGCTATTTATTGCCGGTACGCCGCTTGAAGAGCTTCTGACACGACCGCGCGTGGCTATTGTCGGCAGCCGTAAAGTATCGTCGTACGGACGCGAAGTCACCACAAAGTTAGCCTACGATCTGGCCGCGCGGGGCGTCGTGATTATCAGCGGCCTGGCGCTCGGCGTCGATGCGCTGGCACACAAAGCCGCCCTGGAAGCCGGCGGCACGACAGTCGCAGTGCTCCCGAGCCCGCTAGAGAAGATATACCCCAGCTCGCATATCCAGCTGGCGAAGCAGATCATTGCCAGCGGCGGTGCTCTCATCAGTGAGTACAGCGAAGAGACTCCTTTCAGCCGCGTCCTGTTCATTGCCCGCAACCGCCTGGTATCCGGCCTGGCGCAAGCACTTTTAATCACCGAAGCCGCCGAGAAGAGTGGCACGCTGCATACCGCCCGGTTTGCGCTGGAACAGGGAAGAGACGTATTGGCTATACCGGGCAGTATCTTCAGCGAAACATCCAGGGGGACGAATAATTTGCTGAAAGCTGGCGCAACGCCCGTCACAGACTATGTAGACGTCTTGCACGCCCTAAAGCTCGAAGAAGTCGAACCGTCAGCCAAAAAACCAAAAGGCGCCAACGGGACAGAGCAGCTCGTGCTCGATCTGCTTGCCGCAGGCACGCGCGACGGCGATCTGCTGCTGGCCGATAGTAATCTCGGAGTTACTGAATTTAACCAGACATTGACGATGCTGGAAATTACCGGGAAGGTGCGCGCGCTTGGCGGCGGACAGTGGACTCTGTCGTAATACACCAATACACCCCAGAGGCGCACCATTGTATTAAACGTATTTTGATGTTAGGATAGTGCAGTTCGTACGAGTGTGTACGTGCACCTTTCCATCCTAGATCAGGAGGACGGCAATGCGGTTCTACGCGATTGATGCCAGCGGTGGGTATTTACAGGTGGATGTCGACCAGCGTCTCACCGACGGTGAGTGCGATTTCAGGCATGCTCCGGAGGCAACTCCAGATGACCTTGGAATCACAGAGCTGGCTAATGCCTTGGTTAGCGCGCTGTTTGACGACACATCAGGTGTTGAGCAGGTGCGCCTCTCTAGCTTTGGGCTGATAGCATGGCATAGTCGTGCCGTGCCGGCGGAAGAATTGTTGCAGCGGCTCGCTACTGCGGCTGATTCTTGCGGAGTAAGCTTCGAAGCCACGAGAGACTCACGCCAGCCCGCTCCCCAGGCGTCACTGCCTGAAGATATTCCACTGACAGATGCGTATCCTGCTGAGGATCCCTCAGGGGAAGGCGACTAACCGTCCAGGGTGGGGAGCTCTGAGCCTTTGGGCTCATCTCCTCACCTTTGGTGAATTTCTAGGAATGGATTGGTTATTTCGATCCAGTATTGGTTCATACTGCTGACGAGTCCCAAAGGACGAAATCGAATCCCATCCACACAAACCAAGGCTCCGCCTTGTTCCACTGTCTCGGCCACTCGGGAGCCACCTTGGCGCTATGTTGTAACTATGTGCGGCCTATCCCAGCCGAGCATGTCTGAGGCAGCCGAAGGCGACGAGTCGCGCAGGCGGTCGCATATATTTACAATCTGCCCAAGGTGACGGAGTTGTGGCCGAGGTTTTTGCTTACTTTTTGCCAATGAAAAAGCAAGTCGCCGGTTCCCGCGAAAGGGAGCATTGATACTCTTTTCATAAAGGTAGAAGTAATTCACTGGTTCCTCAGAGAGAAATATAAGCACAGTGCTACACTACAATCATGAAGTTCATGATTTGGCTCGGCATTCTCGCCGGCGGAACCGTTGGGGGCCTCATTGGCGCACTCTTCGACGGCGGCTTCGGCGCCTGGAGCATCCTCCTCAGCACCATCGGTTCGCTTGCCGGCCTCTGGGCAGCCTATAAAATCGGCAAAAATTATTTCTAGGCGACCAAAGCGCCGCAAACTAAGCGCGGCTCACTATGGCTGGTTGCCCATTTGCGCGGCAATCCAAGCATCTACACTCATAATGCCGGTTTGATGCGCAAGCAGGCTCAGGATACCCACGGCACGCTCAGCGATCCTGCTCATTGCTACACCCTGAATCGAACGGAGCGCTTCTTCAGCATCTGCATAGTGGGGCAACGTCTCCAGCGGCGCATGCGAGCGATACCGCTTGATCGCCGCCTGAATCTGTTGGTCGCGCTGCGTACGACTTCGGTCGCTCTGGCGGGGACTCGTCAGGAACGCTTCAGAATAGAAAGGATTGATCTTGGCATACCAGCCAGGCGCCGGCATCGTCACAAACCCCTGATCAACACGTCCTTGTGTCAGCCACGCCGGATCTTCATGGCGTTCTAGAGTACTAATCTGGAAAATAGCCGCCTCAGGCCGGTCAGAACGGCCCGATTCATTCCAGAAAAGGTTAATAATAGGTATTGGCAGTGTGACAGGCCCGCGTGGATCATAATGATGCCACTCGAACCGTATAGAAATATCGTTGGCCGCTGGATCAAACGCCCGGACCGTCAGCGAAACTCCCTGCATACGTGTTTCTTTCACGTCGTAGCTGCGCGTCACCCAGCCCCCGGTCGTGCCTCGCTGCTCAAACCCGGGGTGCGCGTCCTGGCCAGGAAGTGTCCCTTGCGCTAATGCCAAGCCATAGTCGCCTATCCGGTCAAGTAGTGACCGTGGTTGCTGATCTTGCTCAAAATCGTCGTCTGGCGGTTGTTCGTTGCTCATAATAAGAGATAGTAGCATGGGCGCCACTTCGATTCTACTTGCATTCCAGTGGCGATTGCGGTAAAGATTAGAGGCATGTCTAGAAACCTAGTAATAGTAGAGAGCCCGGCGAAAGCGAAAACCATCGCTAAATATCTGGGCAAAGATTATGAAGTAAAGAGCAGTTTCGGCCATATTCGCGATCTTCCGAAAAAAGGCCTGAGTATTGATATCGAACACGGCTTTGCCCCTGATTATCAGGTCAGCCCGGACAAGAAAAAGGTCGTGGCCGAGCTAAAATCCGCCGCCAAGGGCGCTGAAGTCTGGCTGGCAAGTGATGAAGACCGCGAAGGGGAGGCGATCGCCTGGCACCTGACGCAGGCGATGAAACTTGACCCGAAAACCACTAAGCGCATCGTATTCCACGAAATTACAAAGCCGGCTATCGAACACGCCGTACAAAACCCGCGTACCGTCGACCTTCATTTAGTTGATTCGTACCAGGCGCGTCGCGTCTTGGACCGGCTCGTCGGTTACGAGATTTCT
>CAZPPY010000082.1:0-4908 GCA_964588575.1 uncultured Candidatus Saccharibacteria bacterium | reverse complement strand
CAATATCAGCAAAAACGAAGCGCCTCATGCGCTTCGTTTTTTACATGTAGACCGCTATATTGTGAAGGCCCAGTACACGCCGGCGCAAGTTGTCGAAGCTGCCAAATCGGTACTGAATATTAAAATTCTGCAATAAATGACATACAGCCGTGTGCTACACTAAAACTTAAGAGGAACCTATGGCAGCGAAAATTGCAATTGTTGAAGATGATCCAGCCATTTCACAGATGTATCGCTTCAAATTTGAAGCGGAAGGCTATGACGTAGAGACCGCCGGCAACGGCAAGCTCGGGCTGGAACTTGCCGAAAAAATGAAGCCTGACATTATTCTTCTGGACCTGATGATGCCGGAAATGAACGGCGACGAAATGTTGGAGAAAATGCGCAGCACTGTCTGGGGTAAAGACATCAAAGTCATCGTACTGACCAACAAAGGCGAGCAGGAAATTCCCGAAAAAGTCCGCCAGCTACATGTCGAAGCCGTGATTCTAAAAGCCGACATGACGCCGCGACAAGTCGCAGAACTGGTCAAAAAACAGCTTGCTACAGCCTAGCTGCTGTACTACCTAGCCGAAGAAATTATTTTAGCTGGCAACTTTTTCGTCGTCAAATAAGCTCGTACGTTTTATTCTATTGGTTGCCTGCGCTATATACGCCAGGTACTCTTCTTCGGTTATGTGCCCGGTTGCTATCGGCGGAATATCTGCGGTCATTGCCTGTAACTCAGGAGTCGCGATCTTTCCCATGGCAATTTGCAGGAGATAGTAGTCGCCCGCCAACCCTTGTGGCTCGTATTCCTTTGCGCCTGTTCCGTTTGGGTATTTGTTGTGGTCTGCCATGGCCGCTCCCCTTTTTAAAAGTAACTTTATCGTATCAGGGGAAGGCAGCGCGCTCTGTGATCTTTTCGTTTGACGCACTCGTGTATATCGTGCAACAGTGTAATGATCGACGCTATATGTAGCGTATGTCACAGCCAACGCCTAATTTCTGCCATAATAGAGCCATGTCTGATTCATTTATCTACCGGCAATTCCGTATTCATGACGATCGCCGGACCGTCTCGTTCATATATCAATTGATCCACGATGGTATAGAACACGATCTGGACGAAGTGCTCGTCTTTCCCTCTGCATTACCTGATGTCCCAAACTTACATGCTGCCCTCAGAGCACTGCATATCGCACTTGGGATCAGCTATTACAAGACGTTTTTGCCTGAGCGGATGGAACATCCGTACCAGATGGATAGCAGCGAAGCAATATTCTGGAATGATGTCTGGCGCAACGGTTTGGGAGAATTCCTGTATGTAAACCACCTGTCGCCCGATCGACTGGCGCAATTCACTGCACAAAACGGCAGTGCATTTGAACTATCAGCGCCTGAACGTACTGATAGTCGCAAAGCACTGCTCGGCATTGGCGGCGGCAAAGATTCCATCCTAGCCGGCGAGACGTTGAAGGCAGCTGGTCTGGATATTGAGGGGTTTGTCATGGCAACCGGCGAACAGCTCGGCCAAGCAAAAGCCGTCGCGGACACCATGCATGTCCGCCTGCACGTCGTCGAGCGAACACTCGACCGCCAGCTCCTCACGCTTCAGGAACAACCGGGCGCACACAAGGGCCACGTTCCAATTTCGCTTGTTTTCGGACTGGTCGGTACGGTGCTTGCTATTGCGGCGGACAGCGCCTACGTCGTAGTTGCGAACGAGGCGAGCGCCAGCATTCCGCGGCACCATTCTGCATACGGCGACGTCAACCACCAGTGGAGCAAGTCGTTCGGATTTGAACAATCACTGCAAACGTTTATTCATGAACATATCGCCCCAAATGTCACCTACTGCAGCGCCGTCCGTGAGCTGACATCCGTGGCAATTGCGAAATTGTTTGCACGGCTGCCACAGTATTTTGAAGTCTTTACCAGCGATAATGCTGTCTTCCGAATTGACCCGGCCAAGCGGCCAAATGCCCGCTGGAGCTTGGAAAGCCCGAAAAGTTTGAGCAGTTTCATGTTGCTGTCGCCCTGGTTGTCCGAGCAGGATCTGCTACGGATTTTTGGCCGCAATTTTCTGGACGAACCGCCGCTTGAAACAATGTTTTTGGAACTGACCGGCCAGCAGGGCGAACCGCCGCTGGACTGTGTCGGCACCGTTGACGAGCTTGTGCTGTCCCTCAATCTCGCCGCTGCGCAAACCAAATTCACTGCAAGCCACCTTATGAAGCTGGCGCGCGAACGAGGGATTATACAGGAGAAAGATTGGCAATCAGCACTAACCCATATGCTGCAACTGCAGCCCGAACAGGCATTGCCAGATAACCTGAGGCCCGAGATTGAACATGAACTACAGAAAGGGTTAACAGCATGAAATGGCAGCTTGACCAATTCACCGACAAAGACGTGGTGTTCGTCGGCGCCGGAAATGGCCGCGCTCTCACCGGCATACAGGAGTTCCTCGAAAAACACGCCCATATGGATTCGTTTGCGGCCGTCGACAAAAAGCCCGGCGACCGTCCACTGGATTTTCTCCAGTCGTACAACCAAGCCAAAACTGTATTTATCAAGAATGAGGCAATACCCGGAGCTGAAATGCCGGTGCCGTACGTCACGCCAATGCAGCTGTTCTTCGCACTGGTGCCGGCAACCGGCGCAATGACAATCGGTATCACCGGCACTAAGGGAAAGAGCACAACCACCGCGCTGACCGCACACATCCTGCAGTCAGCAGGCAAACGAGTGGTGCTGGCCGGAAATATTGGCGTGTCGCCGTTTGCCGCGCTGGATAATGCAACCGCAGAAACTATTTTCGTGCTCGAGATGTCCAGCTACCAGCTGTCGGACCTGCACGTCAGTCCGCACATCAGCGCCTGCATTAACCTATATAACGACCACACGCCGTGGCATGGTTCGCTCGACGATTACTGGGAAGCCAAGCACAACATCATGCGCTTTGCAGGTACGGATGATTTGTTTATCTACAACCCGTCATTTCTGACATTACAGCAATGGGCCGAAGAAGCTACCTGCCGAACAAAACCGATCGACCCGAACGAACCGCTGGATCTATCCCGCGCGCAGTTATTTGGTGAACATAACCGCCTGAATGCGCTCATCGCCCGGGACATTGCCCGCGAGCTGCAGGTCAGCGACGATGCCACTCAACAGGCGATCGAAAGTTTCGAACCGCTTCGCCACCGCATGCAAATTGTCGCCACCAAGGACAAGCGCACCTATATCGACGACGGCATCGGCATGACGCCGGAATCAACCATGGCTAGTCTAAAAGCGATCAACGAGAAAATGGGGCCAATCGGCTGTGTGTTAATGGGTGGGCAGGACCGCGGCTATGATTTCAATGACGTTATGCAGCTACTGGCAACGCTCAACGTTCCGGAACTTGTATTATTCCCCGATACAATCGCCAAAATGAAAGCCGCGCTGCCGGCCGGCTACTATCCGCACATCCATGAATCGCATGACATGCAGGACGCAGTACAATACGCCGCCGCAAACGCACCGGAAAATTCTGTCGTTGTGCTCAGCACTGCCGCGCCGAGCTATTCGCTCTGGAAAGATTTCGAAGACAAAGGCGACCAATTCCAGGCAGCCGTCAATGCAATTTTAGCATGAATTTGTAACAAAATCTTTTAAATGTTAATCTAGTTATTGCAACTGTTTTACAGTTGCAGTTTGATGGTTGCAGCGCTTTGCTGCTTCCATTGTTCTTTGGCTGCCACATTCATGGCTAGATGGGAAAGCACTTTGAGTGTTAAGGAGTACCGGGGTACGATCGATGGGCAACCTGCCCTTATCAAATACTACCCCGAACGGAAGCAAACGGTCATCTTTTGGGGTGGCACCGACGGTAGACCAGATGGGTTATTCCATCATCATGCGACTATCAACGATAAAAGCCCCGATGAATTCCAATACCTGCGCGTCGATGGACGTCTCGTGGTCAATCTCGGCTATAACCGTGATGACATCAACCAGCGTAGGATGGTGACAGGCTTCCAAGTAGCCGAAATACTCCGTGATTCGCTGCGAAGAGCTCTCCGTTGGTGGGGTATGGGCTCCTAGTTAGCCAAAGAATACAGACCTGAGCATGTCTGTATGTGACCGTACGGTTGCAAACAAAAACTGCTCGACTCTTATTTTGATAAACTGATACGTATGGAAGACATCAAAAAACTACTTGATGGCTGGAATAAAGTACTGGAAGAGTACGCAGCGTATCCCTATAAAGATGGCGGATACGTCGGGGTTATAGCCGAACGGGGCATGAGCTGGAGCGCTCACTTCGTTGCTATCTATAGCAAGGACCCTCTTCTTGAAGAAATCCACTATAATTTTGGGCTTCTTGAAGTGCAAAACGGCAAGGAAGCGGACAAATTATGGAGCGAGCAAGCTCGGTTGATCAAAGAAGCTGCACGGAAATATGGCATCACGAAATAAACAAAGCCAGGTGCGTACTTTTCGGTATAAATTAACAGAGCAGGACATTGAGAAGCTGTACAGACTTTTCGATCTTTGGGAACGCGCCGTCAAAGAATACGAAATTATTCCTGATAAACACTTGGGCTTAATGAGTCAGGATGTCTCTCGGCTCGCGCTGGGAACACTTAGCCGCAGCGACTCAGATCTTGAAAGTCTTACTTTTCGTGATGCAAAGTTAGCAGATATTCATTATAACTTTTGCCTTATAGATGGACTCGATAGGCGAAAGGGCAGAAAGCTCTGGCATATGCAAGCACGAGCTATCAAGCGCGCACGACAACGATACCACTTGTAAGTAAGAACTGTTATTTGTTTTGGCGGGCGGCGCGAATGACGTTTTCGAAGAGGGCGCAGATAGTTAGCGGGCCGACGCCGCCTTTGGTCGGGGTGATCGTCAGGTCGTCCCGCTCGTAGACT
>CAZPPY010000081.1:0-4948 GCA_964588575.1 uncultured Candidatus Saccharibacteria bacterium | reverse complement strand
TCGGATTAATAGCGATCAAGGTAATGGCCAAGAGAATAGCCAGAATACCGATG
The DNA here is from genome assembly GCA_964588575.1 of uncultured Candidatus Saccharibacteria bacterium. GTDB lineage: Bacteria > Patescibacteriota > Saccharimonadia > Saccharimonadales > UBA4665 > JANWHZ01. Next base: position 4,895 of record CAZPPY010000081.1, on the reverse strand, counting down.
ACGACGAGCAATTCGATCAACGTAAATCCACTCGTGGATTTTAGTTTTTTTAGCCTTAGTTGGGACATGTTTCCGCACCCTTTGTGTTACTTGATACTAGTATGATGCTAAACATAAGCGGTAATGTCAACAACGAACTGACAGTTTAGGCTGGTACGACGCTGCGGAAATTTGCCTGTCTGACGATAGCGGTGTCTTTAAATATTCGCTCGGCGGCTGCACTGACCGTCCGGCTATCCGGTGAGAGCCCGTAGGCGGCTATCGGTGTAATGGCAACGACACTGCCAATGCCGCTTACATGGAGCGCGGCTTCAATGGCCTGGTAGAGGTCGGCGTTTGTGGCGTACAGCTGCAACTGGTCTTTGTTTTCGACCCCCAGGCAAGCCCTTTGGCCCTCGTCAAACGGCATAGCGGCCACAAAGCCCTCTAGTAACTTGTCGGGCTGCCCGGTTTGGTCCAGGGCAATTGCTTTTTCGAACACGACACTATAATCCAGGACAACGATTGCGCGCTTGCCGCGCAGGTTCGCATTGTCGAAGACGTGCTGGCAGCTTGCGACTAATTTATCTCGTTGCAGGACTTCAAGATTGTGGACGACGTCGTCAGGGAAAGACAGGCGCGTCGCTTTAGAACGTCGGCTGGTGACCAAAAGTCCGCCGCGCTGTACAAAAATAATAACGGTTGGTTTGAATAGCATCGAGGATCAATTAGGGAGTTTCGCTCCAGTTCGTTACGGTAACGGTATTGCCACTGACTGTTGCGGTCGCGGTAACGGTCCGTACAAAGTTGCCGTACGCACCAACCGAAACAATAGTCACGGTGCCGGTGCCGCTTACGGTTATTGTAGCAGTCCCATACGCGAGTGTCATAGTTTCGCCAGTGTAGGTGGTGTCACGCTCCAGCCGTATGAGTGCGTTTTCGATACCGGTCTGCGCATTGGTTAGTGCTTGATCGCCGTTTTGATAGGCATTATTGGTATTAATATTAGCAATGACAATAACGGTCGCCGTCAGGGTGAGGGTAATTGCCAGCATCATGAAGATGAGCAGTGCAATAATCGTCTGGCCTTGCTCGTGCACCCTACTCATCACCGGCGCTCCGTTGAGCTGGTGAAGGTCCGTATGTCGCTGCCGCTGACGTGTTTGGCGGTGCTGGTGACGGTGAAACTGTAGCGGATACTTTCTTTGCCGCCGGTGTTGCCAAGCCGTTGGAATGTTAACCCGGATACAACACTGCCGTTACTGTTCAGATTGCCAGTGCCGGCGCCATCAGTTACCTGCAAGTTGCCGGCGCTCAGGGCATAGGTGTATGTCGTGCTACTGATCGTCATAACCAGTGTCGCGCCCGATCCGCCGAGTGCACTGGGTGTAGAAACAGCGGTGGCGCGGGCAATGTCATAGTCCAGCCGGGCCATGATGAAGCGTCCGTCAGTTACGGTGGAGGAGTAAGCTTCTGATTCGCTCTGGACATCGATGGCGCGCACAAACAGAGATGTGATAAGCGTCAAGAAAACGCCAAGCAGCGCCATGACAACCATGGCTTCTATGAGGGTAAAACCGTGCTGTTTGGGTAGGTTTCTCATGGCGAATAGGTTAAGGTTACGTCCAAAATAGCAGGTGTGACACTTTTGCTGGTGGTATTTAGGCTGGCTGTATACCTGAAGTACCGGTTGCCCGTTTTGCTGATCGGAATAGTGTCAGGGCTGCTGTATTGGCTAAAGGCAGTACCATCTGGACCGACATAGTTCCAGGTTGCGTTGTCGTTATTGGTTGCAATTTGAAACGTGATGCTAGTACCGGTCGGCTGGGTGGTTGTGAAACTGAAATAATTGAAGCCCGCGGACGCGCCGGCGTCGAATGTCGGTGAGGTGTAGGTACCGCTTGCAGCCTGTCCACCGCTGCTAGCTCCGGGCTGCATGACGATTAACTCTGAGTTATTTGAAGTGCTTGCCAGATAGGCGGTGTTATTGGCAACGAAGATATCGTTATTGGTTGAGAGGTTGGCTGAACCCTCCAGCGTCGGTGCTGACGGCGTTGTGAGGTCGAGTACGGCGAACTGGGCCGAGTTTTTGGCCGTTGCGAGAAAGGCCTCCGAGCCGGCGACTGTTACGCCGTAAATATCAGCCCCTGCTTCGTACGCGCCAACCAGGCTGACGCTCGCCGGGCTGCTGGCATCGAGGATAAATAACTCAGCGCCACCAGTATTGTTGAGCTCACTTACGTAGGTATATACCGTGCCGACATATATGCCAGTTGGTGTACTTGTCGTACCGGCAGTATCGTAGGTTCCGGCGCTCGCAGGAGCTGCTTTGTTGGTGATGTTCACAATGGTTAGCTCTGCATTGGTAATGCTGGTGGCCAGGTAGGCGTAGTTGCCGGAAACGGAAATTGCATCGACAGTGCCGCTCAAGTTCAGGGAACCGGACAAGGTCGGTGCTGTGGGGGTGGCAATATTAATGATGTACAACTCGTTGATGCCGCTGGTCGCACTGACAATCTTGCCGACGTAGGCGTAACTGCCTGAGACGTAGATACAGGTAGCATCATTCGTGTCACCGAGGTTCAAAACGGCGGCTTGGGTCGGTGACGCCGGGTTGCTGACATTGACGACGGTCAGCTCAGCGGTGTTGTTGGTTGATGCCAGGTAGGCGTAGTTGCCGGAAACATAGACACCGTTCAGGGCGGAGCCGCTATTGAACGAGCCGAGGAGTGTCGGGCTGGATGGGGTGGCAACGTCAATAATAAAAACAGTCGTCGAAATGATTAAATAGGCCCGGTTGGTTGCTGCGTCGACGAATACTTTGGTAGCGTTGGTGTTGCCGCTGGCATTATATGTGCCTACCTGCTGCGGGTTGGACCAGCTGGTACCGCTGCCGCTGCCGCTGATTTCCACGTCGCCGCCACCATTTGTAGTTGCTGCGGTGTTATTGAATGTTCCAGTGTTGAAGTCGGCTTGAGTCGTCTGGGTCCATGTCGTTTCGTTTTGCCAGCGCGACAGATATGTCTCGGTAGAGACTGAAGCAGCTACCGGGCGGAACCATGCTACCGTAATGACTACTCGTTTGGTTGATGGGTCAACAAGGCCGCCGCTGCTGACAATAGCACCAGCACTGTTGCGCTGTATTGAACTGATAACAATTTGACGGGTAAATCCGGAAGGGTTGGTCGGCGTCGTCGTCAGTGCCCAGGTATTGCCGCTGATCGTTGGATAGTATGTGCCGTCCGTCGCGACATTATTCCAGCCAGCCTCACGGGCGACACGGACTGCTTCCATGGCTTCTCGTTCCAGGCTGAGTGCCTGCAGGCGCTGTGAGTCTGACGGACGCGCGGCTTCGGATGTCAATAAGGCTTGGGCAAAAGCAGGGAGCATAACGCCGGTCAACGCGATGGCAACGAGGACTTCAGCTAGGCTGGCGCCGGCTTGCCGCCGCAAAGTCCGCCGTACTCTGTCATCATTCATCGGCACTCTTGGATTGCCAGGCCGAGCTTTCCAAATGTGTACCTGATGACTGACAGCTGACGACAGGAGACGCTTCATTTCAATTCACTGTTATCGCCCCGAAGCGATTGATTGTTATCGTTTTGGTTACTGCGCCGCTGGTTAGGGTGATTGCATTGCTGCCGGTTACAAATCCTTGCACCTCACCGGAACCTTTCGTAAATACGACTTGGGTGCTCGGGAAGGTGGTTGATAGCTTGGCGTTTGCAGCCAGATTGACCACGAAATAACTGTTGCCGGCGGCATAACTGCTGCCTGCGAAGAGTGTGTACTGCGTCGATTGTAGGTATATGCCGTGTGGCTGCGCGCTGGTCTGGTTGCCAGTGTCGCCCATCATGGACAATATCTGCTGGCCTTTTAGATCGGCGAGCAAGGTATCGCTGCTAGTGGTGACGTTGGCAACTGTTTGCGGCCGACCAAGCGTAATGCTCATAAGGCCGAGCAGCATGCCGGTAATGAGCACCACAACCAGCAGTTCGATAAGCGTGAAACCTTCGCGCTTGTGCTGGTTGGTGGGGGTGTACCATGCCATCGTTACTGCGTCGGGCTGACTTGGGAAATAAGGTTATAGATCGGGGCGATGATGGTAATCATGAGGGCACCGACCATCAGGCCGATAACAACAATCATCACCGGTTCCAGCAAACTTGTCGCGGCCTTCAGGCTTTCTGTTACCTGTTCGTCGAAATATTCGGCCAGGTTTTGTAATGTCTGCTCCAAGGTACCGGAAGTCTCGGCGGTCTCGATGGAACGGGCCACGATGGGCGGAATCGCACCATGAGCTTCCCGCAAGCCGTTGCCTAACGACTTGCCGGCTTCGATGTTGTGCTCCATGTGTTCAATGACCCGGATAATTTGCGTCTTGCGTACGACGCGCTTGCTGAGCGTGAGCGCTTCGTCGAGCGGAATGCCGGCATGGATCAGGAGTGCAAAACTGCGCGTCAGCCGGGCAAGGTCGATATTGATACCGAGCTGGCGCAATCCTGGCAGAGACAAGAGGCCGCGGATGATCACCGCGCTGTTGGCGCGGACAACCATGGAAATCAGGAACCCGGCTCCGATTGCCACGATGGAAACGAGTACCCAGTGCGCGACGAAATAGTTGGATATGCTGATCATAACTTTTGTAACGACCGGCATGTCAACCCGCATGCCGTTGAAAACTTGTGCAATGCGAGGTATGACAAACGTCAGCATCAGCACGATAATGCCGGTAAAGATGACACCAATGAACGCTGGATAAATCATAGCGGTATGGATGGTTTCGCTAAACGCCAGTTCTTTCTTGAGTGTGCGGACGATATCTTGCAACGTTTCTTCAAGTGTTCCGCCGGCTTCAGCCGCGCGCATGGTATTCAGGGTAACCGGATCAAACGTGTGCGGGAAGGCCGCCATGC
>CAZPPY010000080.1:0-4967 GCA_964588575.1 uncultured Candidatus Saccharibacteria bacterium | reverse complement strand
ACAAAAAAACAAACAAAAAAACACAACAAAAACAAATCAAAAAACCCCTATAGGGTAAATTAATGAACCGAGCTCATGACGTACTGTCGAGACGAGCTGACTCGGCGACAAATCGGCTTTGAGTACGGCCCGAATAGCGCCAAGGCCAAGCGCCTTGTTGAGACTCGTGCCGTCAGAGAGATTACTAATGATCACCACTTTTGGCAGTACCCTTTCATCCATGGCAAACTGCTCAAGAAAACCGACACCATCCAAAACCGGCATCATCAGGTCCAGCAGGATGAGGTCGTAATCAATGACCGCGCACTTGTTGAGCGCCTGACGCCCATTCCTGGCAACATCAACCTTGTAGGCCTGCATGCCAAGGATGAGCTGGTACACCTCCCGAAGCGGCTCTTCGTCTTCTACGATCAGAATTTTAGGCATGCCGCCAGTCGGCATAGATGCAAGTCCACTCATCAACTATCGGCTTCCTCTTGTGTTACTGTGTGCACCATTTAAGCACCTGCCGAACTACCAGTTTGTGAAAATTATCACTGTTGCCGGTGCAGGTTAGACGATATACATGCACGGGATTGCTACTTCGACTGCAGCCATTTCACCGCCAGCACGAGATCATCAAAATAGCGCACCCGTTTGCCGCGCCCCGTTGCCTGCAACATAAGATTCGCGCCAAGCTTCAGGAGTGTGCCGGAACCAAGCATAGCCAATTTGTCGTAGTCAGAAGATTTGACAAGATCAACAACGCGCTGCCGGGCCGCCACCGGCACGGTACCCATTTCCAATAAATTATCCAGGACCAATGCCGGCTTGTGCCGGGAACGGAGGGATTGTCCGAGGCTCCGCGCTTCGTCGCCCATGATCTGTACCGAAGCAACCGTCTGGTTACCGCGCACGTGGATTTCTATGATACCGTCATCGTTAATATAAACTTCATTTTTCGGCATATATGTATGATACCTCTGACTATCATTATAGCGTTTGACACATCGACAATGCGGGGGCTCTGATATGATAAATGCATGATCAGAGAAGTGCCGAAGCAGTCTCGTGATGCAGCCGCATCGAAAGCGGCTAGCCATGTTAGTCAGCTCGAACAAGAGCTCCGCGACACACTAGAGCGCTATGAGCTCATTTTCAAAGCTACCAACGACATCTTGTACGACCTGAATATTCAAACCGGCGGCGTCGTATGGAATAGCGCGCTCTACACGCAGTTTGGCTATACGAAATATGAGCCGGCCGATACGCTCGAGTGGTGGGTGGAGCACATTCACCCGGACGACGCCATGAAAGTCGAACATGACTTACAGCACTGGCTGGCAGGCACTGGCCAAACGTGGCAATCCGAGTACCGTTTTCGGAAAGCCAGTGGTGCGTATGCCTACATCCGCGACCGGGGCTTCGTCACTCGCGACGATAACGGGTCTCCGCTCCGGATTATCGGCTCGTTTTTGGACATTTCGGAGCAAAAAAAGCTAGAGCGGGCGAAAGATGAATTTATCTCGCTCGTGTCACACCAGCTCCGGACACCACTGACTGTTATTCGCGTATACGGCGAAATGTTCCTGAGCGGTTTCTTTGGGCACCTGAACGGCCACCAGGAACTGCATATTGCGCGCATGACCAGTGCCAGCGTCAAGCTGATCAAGCTCGTCGATGACATCCTCAATGTTTCACGCATAGAGCTCGGTGATTTCAAAGTGACACCGATGCCCGTCGACATCAACGCCATTATTACAGAAGCTATCCAGGAAGTTGCGCCGATCGCCGCCGAGAAAAATGTCTCTATCACATTCCGGCCCGGCAAGAAGCACCTGCGGCCGGTCATCGACCAAAGTATTTTTTTACAAATTCTCGATAACTTTTTGACGAATGCTGTTCGCTACACGCGGCCATCACGAGGACAAATCGACGTGACATTCGCCGAAAAACAGGATGAATACATTTTGTGCGTCAAAGATAACGGCATCGGCATTCCCAAAAACGCGCAAGCGCGTATATTTGACCGTTTTTACCGAGCAGCCAATGCAATCAACATTGAAGAGCAGGGAACCGGCCTTGGGTTATACCTCGTAACCTTAATGACTCGGGCAGTCAATGGCCGGGTATGGTTCGAAACCCGACTGAATAAAGGAACGGCCTTTTATCTCGCAGTACCACACGAACCCGAAAAATAGCGACGTGAGGCACTATAAAAAGTCTATTGTGAGATAGCTCATAGCAAAACGCGCACAAATCGACGACACTATTTGGTAGGTAAGCGGGAGGATGCTTTTGCCAAACATGGAGGAAATAAACACCTGATGGAATAGTCAATTTTGGAAGGAGAGCTTATGTCAAAACTGCATGCAAAGGGCGGATCAATACAAATAAGCAACCCAACATTTGACGATCTTCAATACGAAGACATCTCCGATGACCGGCGAAAACGCGACATGCGCCTGCAGGACCGGCGCTGGCATTTATTGCAGCAGGCCGCGCACGACCGTGAATTTTTGGATCTTGGCCGCAGCATCTAAGGTGGAAGGAGGCAATTATGGCGACACTGCCTGACCATCCGGAGCTGCAGCGGCTGCAATCGTATCACGCTCCGTGTTGCATCAGTTTGTATGTGCCATTCGTGTCTGATGCAACTTCCGATGCACCGATGCGTATTACGCTCAAAAATATGCTGCGAAGCGCCGAGGATCAGCTGTCACAAGCAGCAGTATCGACTGCAGTGATTACCGCGCTCACGGCTCCTGCCTGGACGCTCGTGGAAAGTAATGAGTTCATGCCGGTGCGCCATGAAGGACTCGCGCTCTTGATGGCAAACGGTTTCTTCCGCTCTTACCGCGTACCCGTGCAATACGCCGAACAAAGCATCGGCATCGGCAAACGCTTTAATCTCAGCCCGCTCCTGGAAGCAATCCGGCACGACGAACGTTATTTTGTGCTGCTCATCAGCCACAAGCACGTACGCCTGCATGAAGGTGATCAGTATAGCCTCCGTCAACTTCGGCTGACCCGAATGGCCGGCGGCGTACGCGAGACGCTCAATATTGATGAATTTCCGAAAGCACGCGAGCTGCATCCAGTCGGCTCTGCAACAATATACGGCAAAGCATCTGAAGGCTACCACCAGCAGTACGACGTAACGCAAACCGACAAAGAGATGCTCCTCGAATTTTTCCGGCGCGTCGATAGCTATCTTCACCCGTTCCTGGTCCAGTACGACCGGCCGCTCATCTTGGCGGGCGTGGAGTACCTGCTGCCGATATATCGGCAAGCTAACACCTATTCCAGGCTACTGCCGCGTGCAATAACCGGTAATCTCGAACGGGCGCCTCATGATACGATCCGCCACAAAGCATTGCAGGTCATTGCAAACAGCCATGATGAGCCGAAGTATCCTGCGACAAAGCGCCGGCACCAATCATATGTCTAAATGAATACGCCGGAAAAACGAGCATGTGTAGTGCATAATAAAGCATAGCTGCAAACCATGAGCGTCTTGCGGCCTAATTCTAAGGAGGCTCGCCGGTGATCCGCATTATCTACACATTCTTTGTAGCTCTATTCCTGGCAATTTTCATCGGTATGGGCGTGAGTGTCTTTTATCCGGCACCAGAACAGCCAACATGCATGGTTACGCCCGCCAAAGAGCCGCCAAGCGAACAGGAGACGCAGGCCTGCGAAGCCAGCCAGCGTGATTTTAGCGACCAGTCGCATCAGTATAGTCAAAATGTCTCGATTATCGTCCTGGCATGCGCCGTCGTAATATTGGTCATCTCGCTGGTTTTTGCGGGCAAGCTCGGAATTATCGCCGATGGCTTGCTGCTCGGCGGCATATTTACGCTGCTCTATGGTGTTGGGCGCGGGCTGACGACCGATAATAACAGCTTCCGGTTTCTAGTCGCCACAATCGGCCTGGGCGTGACACTTGTCCTGGGGTACGTTAAATTCACCCGGCAGCTGCAACCAGCTCCGACTACAAAAAAGCATTAACCCGCTGCAATAAAAAAGATGCCCGTTTGAAACGGGCATCTTTTTTGTTAGCTCGTGTTTTATGAGCTGCGCCTGATGTGCCAGAAACCAAGTACGGTCAGCACCGCCATGATGCTGCCCGCAACAAAGGCAACAAGCGCCGCCAGCCGAGCAATCATGCCGACCGTCCAAAAAGCGTACGCATTCAGCAGCATGCCGCGCAACGTTTCTCCTTTAAATAACGTTGCAACTTGAGCCTGAAGCTTTGCATCAGACGGGTTGGCCTGTGCTGCCGTACTGAGTTCAGCATATGTTTTACCGCCGCCAATTGCTTTCAGATGAACTGCAATAAAGTGATCGGCGTAAGCGTGCGCCTGGTCACCGGTCGTTAACTGCTGGCCGGCATATTGGTTCAGATAGGGACCAATATCGCTGCTCGCGAGCGCAGAGCTGCCGGGCGGCGGGAAATAAATGTGCTGTGCAGCCAACTCGTCATGCACCTGTGCCGTCGTGAACGAATACGCCCACCACGCAAGGCCGCCCATGACAAGGAGTGCGACAGTCGCTACTACTCCGACCGCGGTTAGCATTTGGTCAACCATCTTTCGCTGTAGTCCGGTACTCTTTGCTCGTGGCATATATTGTCCTCGTTACTGCTGTTATAGCTACAGTATAAGGCAAACAGCTTGTGCTTACGAACAGCTTGTGAGCGTATACTGTTACATATGGATAATTCCGGCAGTGGGATGCCAAATCCACCCGCTGAACAGGAGCCGGCGCAATCGCCGGCAGTATACCACCAGCCTTCAAATAAACGTGCCCGCCGCACATGGCTACTCATAGCTGCCGTGTCCGTGCTGATACTCACAGCTGGTGCTGTATATTTTTATCTCAAACAAAAACCGGCCCACAAGAACCAGCCGGCTGCAACTACTCAGCAAACCGTCCAGCCGGATACCGTCGGCACGAGCACCAGCCAGCAATACACGGCGGCCGGC
>CAZPPY010000079.1:0-5003 GCA_964588575.1 uncultured Candidatus Saccharibacteria bacterium | reverse complement strand
TTCATAACTGAAGTCGACGTGCCCGGGCGTATCAATCAGGTTCAGCTCGTAGCCTTTATATTGCATCCTGACTGGTGCCAGTTTGATGGTAATTCCCTTCTCGCGCTCCAGATCCATCTTGTCCAGAATTTGCGCCTTCATGGCGCGCTTCTCAACCGTACCGGTCAATTCCAGCAAGCGGTCAGCCAATGTCGACTTCCCGTGATCAATGTGCGCTACAATGCAAAAGTTTCGGATTTTTTCTTGATTCATTTCTTGATATATTTTACCGCATTATTTACTACAGAGGTAGCTTAGTAAATATCAATGCGTACAGGTTTGATGGTAATACGTTTGAGACGATCGAACAGCGGACGGACTTCTTCCAAGCCAAATAGCCGCGACACACCGACGTGCGTTACGAAGACGACGGCGGTAATGGCCAGCAGCTTGCCGCCAAGCGTGATGATACCGCGGTCGGTCGCCTCCAGTGGATAGATAGACACGGCGATATAACCGGCAAATAGGCTGAATCCGCTCACCGATACAATTCGCGCACAGGCGCTCCAGAAGGCGCCGTCCAATAATCGATGGTCGCGAATCAACATAACAGACCAGAGCGCTGCTACCTGTAGCACAGCTACAATCGACTGAGCCATAGCGAGTCCAGCGATACCATATGAATTTGGCTGGGCAAAGGTATACACCAGGACGACGTTCAAGGCTATGGCAAAGATCGACACGATCAATGGCGTCCGCGTATCTTTCTGCGAGTAAAACCATCGTGATGTCAACGTATACACAACGCCGAAGAAAATTGAGGCCGTCAGGTACCCAAAAATCAACGCCACTTCCGAACTATCGCGGGCAAAGATCAGACGGGCAAGGTAGCCCCGGGCGAAGAAACCGACCACAACTACCGGCAATGTGATCCACATCATAACGCGTAAGATGAGCAGGAAGTCACGGCGGAAGAGGTCCGGGCGGCCCTGACTCAACCGGGCATTCAGGCGCGGGAAGGCTGCTGTCGAAATAGCCGTCCCGATCAGCAGGATTGGTGCAGTACTCAGAATATAGGCATTGTTATAGTAGCTGACGAACCCCTCGCCGAGCCGTCTCGCAAAATGCGTTTCAACGATCGACTCCAGCTGGTCAATGCCCTGATCGAGGCTGCGCGGCGGCAGCTGCCGAAGAATCAAGTGGAAGTCACGGCTGCGCCAGAGAATCTTGGGCTGATAACGGAAATGGACATTCCGCATGCCCGCAAAAACAACCAGGAGCTGCAGAACAGCACCGGCAAACGCGCCAATGCCCAACCCTACGATGCCTATATTGTGCCGAAAGATGTAAATACTGAAAATGATTGACAGGTTATAAAAGAGCGGTGCGATGGCATAAAAGAAAAACCGCCCGAGCGTTTGCTGCATGCTGGTGAGAATGCCGGAAATAGTAAACAACAGCGGATTAAATGCCAGGAAGCGCATGATCGTTACCGTTGTATCAAGCTGTTCGGGCGTCATGCTGGGCGCAACAATATATTGCACGAGCGGGCGCGCAAAAATGAAAATAATCAGTCCGACGGCGGCCATAATAATCGCCAAGAGGTTGAGCAGGCTCGATGACAACTCCCACACAGCCTTGCGGTCGCCACGGTGAAGGTGATCGGACAGTACCGGCATGAAGGCGACGCCAAGCGCACCGGCTGCGACGGTGAAAAAGAAAAAATCTGGAATGTTAAAAGCAGCGAAATAGGCGTCGGTACTATGCGGGCCAAGCGCCGAAAAGTTTGCATTAACCAACTTGGTACGTAAAAACCCGAGCACCTGGCCGCTTAAGGAAGCCGTCATCAAGAGCACCGCGACGTTGCCGAGCGAAATACGGCGCGTCTTTGTTTTTTGTGGCGGTGGCGGTGGATTCATGCTTTTCGTAATGAAATCAGAGGATGTTCTTGCCTACCCAGTATAATCCAGTCCGCCCGTTCGGGACACCCTGTCCGCGCTGTAAAAAAGTACGCATCCGGCACTTATCGTTGCAGGTCGATCGTGCCTTCGGCTGTCAACTCAACGAACTCATTATTCTTGCTCCTGGCTGGTGCTGCTGTCACCGGTCCTGCTGGAGCAGTATCCGGCTTGGCAACAGCTGCCGGCTCCTGGCTGCCGTCATTCTTATTCTTTTTGCGCTTTCGTTTGCGTTTGGACCTGCTCTCAGCTGTCACTTCAGTCACTGCTGACGACGGCTCTGCCGCCGGCTTGGAGACTGGAGCAGGCACTACTGGTTGCGGTGCCGGTTTTGGAGCCACCGGCCTAGGAGCCTGTGGGGCCTGTGGCCGCGGCTGGCTATTTTGTTGGGGTTGATTTTCTACTAGATAACGCTCGCCAACATACCGTTCGACATACTCACGGCTTGATGCGTAAAGCGAACGGGAATGGTCGATGATATACGATGTTTGGTCGATTGGCTGCTCCGGCAGATTCAGTGTGATCGCCGAGAACGCCGGTACTTTCTCACCGTTAATTGTCATACTGATGACAAAGTGCCGATTATGCATATGCATAAGGTCTGTCTCGGTAAATTTCGGCTCGACGTACTTGAGCATCACGCGCGCGTCATCGGCGCCCATGCGGAACGCAACGATGGTGCCGACGTTGCCGAAGACAGCGTCACGCACCGGCAGCGGCATCTGGGCAATGTACTGGTTTGCCACCGTTAGGTTCAGGCCGTACTTTCGGGCTTCGCTCAGGATAACGGCAAAACTGTCGGTAGCAAAGTTCTGGAATTCGTCGACATAGAGATAAAACGGGTGGCGCTCGTCAGCTGAGATGTCGGCGCGGCTCATGGCCGCCAGCTGGATTTTAGTGACAATCAATGAGCCGAGCAGCGACGCATTATCCTCACCAATCAAGCCGCGGCTGAGGTTAACGATCAGGATTTTGCGCTCATCCATGATCTGCCGGATACTAAAGCTGCTCTTCGGCTGGCCGATGATGTTGCGAACCAGCGGGTTGGCGGTAAACGCACCGACTTTGTTCAGAACTGGCGCTACTGCTTCGGCGGCGAAGCGATCATTCCAGCTGGTGAATTCAACTGTCCAGAACGACCGTACGACGGGATCATCCACGTACTTCAACACTTCGGCGCGGAAGCGCTTATCCGTAAGGATCCGGGTGATATCGAGCATTGTGGCATTAGGATAATCCAGGAGTGCCAGCAAACTATAGCGCAAGATATATTCAAGGCGCGGGCCCCAGCTCTCGAACATGCGCTTCAAGACGCCGATGAGCTCTGACGCCGTATGCGTTTTCAGTTTGGGGTCGGTCACCTCCATCGGGTTAAACGCCATCGGGAAATCAACATCTGCCGGATTGAAATAAATCACGTCATCAGCACGTTCGGTAGGGATGCGCGCCAGGATGTGCTGCGCATAGTCGCCGTGGGGGTCCACGACCGCGAAACCATAGGGGCTGTAGATGTCTGAAATCGTCAAAAGTTCCAGCATACCTGATTTACCGGTACCGGTCTGGCCGATGATATACATATGCCGGCCGCGGTCTACCCGGGGCATGCCAAACATTGTGTTGTGGCCACGAAAGTTCGTGTTGGCAACAGGACTCAGATCGTCGCGGTACACCGCGGTGACAATCGGCAAACTGGCCGGCGGTTCAGCCGTCTGGGCGGCCGCCCACAAGATGAATGGCGTCTCCACGTTGGCATGCGGCAAATGGTACAGCGTCGCCATTTCTTCAATATTCAGCAGCAGGCCGCGCCCGTCAAAAACACGCGCCCGGTACGCCGCCAGGACATACGGGTCATGGAAAACCTTCTTTTGCGTAAAGCCATTAAGGTAGGTTGTATTAAATTGCTTATAGCTCGCGACGATTGACTGCATCTGCAATCTGGCCTGTGGCGCCGGAACATTGCCGCGGTACACGATCCGTACCGTCGCTTCAAGAGCCAATTTTTGACTCTTCTCTTCTGCGCCGGTTGCCTTTGTCTGGTCATACTCGGCGGGTGTTGGCTTCGTCTCTTTGACTTCCGGTGGCGCCCATAACACTGACATCAGGCCGGTCATCTTGGCACCGCCGCCACCGCGCTTGATACCTTCGATGTATTTTTCGCTCTTTTTATGCCAGTTTTCAGCAGCAGGACGGATGACTACCTGGATCCACCCCTCTTCATCATCGGTAAATTTGGCCAGCGCTGCGGTGGTAGCCGCCAGCGGGTCTACCTCAAAACTCTGAAATGTCTTGATCGGCAAAACGTCAGGGCCGACAAACTTCAGTTCTGTAGTCAGTATCGTCATGTATTCGCCGTCAGGCGTCATAGTGTAGTCGGGTACTTCCGATATCTGGACGCTCGGATACTGAGCGTAGATCTGTTCCTCGACAAAGCCCTTCAAGTAGTTTGGAACCCAAACATAAAAACCGATGCGCTTCTTCAAAACGGCGATTTCAAAACTTAATCGTTCGCGGTGTGTCGGCGCCAAGAATCGCTGCGTCGGTACGAGAAGCAGGCCATACAAGCTGGCAAACATCTGCTCGGCGGCCAGTTCTTTCTTTTCATTCGCCCGAGGTACCTGCAGGAGGAGCACCACTCCGCTGTCATCATGCTCGACTGATGTTGTTCGATTCAGAAAATGTAATTTTGCCATAGGAAAACCACATGTAGTGGTTAAGGATTATTTTCTCATTTTTTCGGGTTGAAATACAGCGTAATCACTACAAGCACCAAAAAGCGCCCATTTATTGTCCACACAATCATTAGTACATAAAATGTGAAAAATTGTGAAATATCTCATCTCCCTGTCCGCGATAACCGCGTACCATACAAAGTAAGAGCTTACCTGGGCGAAAGCGGGCTGGTTACAGATAACGAAGGAGGGTTTAAGGTTGGCTGAAAATGCTTCCGGCGAGAACAGTTACGGGCCAGGGTTGACACTCAACAATTTGCTTGATGACGACTTCGCCGCCCCCGGCATACGGACCAGCCTAACCCAAACCCACCCGCTACCCGAAACATTTCCTCAG
>CAZPPY010000078.1:2638-5058 GCA_964588575.1 uncultured Candidatus Saccharibacteria bacterium | reverse complement strand
CTGTTTTTTATTTCAAAAATTAGCTTGAAAATGCTATAATATATACTGTCACATATGCAATTGTGACTGCACAATTGACTAAACCAAGCCGAAGGCTGTTTGGGTAATTGGAAAGAAGGGCCAAGCGCAAGACCGAAGCTTTTGGCTGAAAGCCAAAACAAGGTAGGCGCGTCAGGCCCGACGCGAGGGGCTGACTTTAAGCTCGACGTGGAACCTTATCAGTTAGATCAGCAGGTCGCGTGCCAAGCGTTATATGGCAAACCTAAATAAATGCAAACGCATTTAGCCGCGTAGCTAGCGCAGTCAAGTCAATCTTTGCTGTTCCAGCTTTCGCACCAGCTGTAGCGTAATTGCCGCAGCAATACTTGTAGTGATATCAGATAGCTCGCAAGTGTTTCATATCATCTGATTGCCCGGATAGTCCTATCCAGATTGTCCGTTAAGACCAGGATTGCTCTGTGGGGATGTTTGTTCGTTTAAATACCTCGCAGCTAAGATTTCAAAATGGACTATGCCTGTAGACGACTAACAAGATAGTTTTGCGGACGTGGGGGCGGTGCCCACCAGCTCCACCAAGTAAAGGGCTCGACGATCATACGTCGAGCTTTTTATGTGATAGTAGACATTGCATAAAATTAAATTAATGGTATTATTTATATGCTTTGAAACAGAAATTGTTTCAGGGTACATTGACAAGCAGATATGCACAAGGTGAGCAGCAAGCGTACGGATCATTTCATATGCTGGCTCCTCATCTTGTGTGGGAGCACACACGTCTAGTAACGGTTACTAGCTGATGAGGTATCAAAGGAGCTATCGAGATGCCTGATCGTGAAGAAGAGCTTTTGCCGGACGAGCTAACGGCGAGTTCAGCGCGTCGGGGAACCCTCGCCGCAATGTATGTTGGCGAGGCGGCTTACACTACCTACTGGGCAATGTCGGCTGATCTTCAGCGCAAGTGCTGGCTCAATCCTAATTACCCCGCAAAGAGTCAGCCCTCAGGGACTGTCGAAATGCGTGTCGAGCGCCGCAAGGACGGCTATCATGTCTGGGTGCCTCAGGGCGCTTCATGGGAGCCGATCGACCTTGCTGGCCGTAAGCATCTTCCGGTAGCAAAGATTCACTGGTAAGTCTCACGCTCGTGGCGAATATGACAGTAGCTATGGGTGCTGGGCTTCATGGCTCGTCCATGCCCCTTTCATATCTGCTTGTCATATTCGCTAAAACGAATGTGTGTTCGTTCTGATGATTCCAAAAGGATGAATAGCGAAGGTGTCGTATTAACTTGGTAGCTTTCGTTCTGTCACTGTGACAATTATCACTGACCATTGTGGTGAATCCTACATCAGATTAGCTCCGTTCTCAGCAAAGTATTAAGGTATTTATGATATAAGAAATGCCGCTTGACAACAGTTGTTAGCAAGCGCACACTCCACCGTAGCAGTAGTGGTAAGGGGGAAGTCGGCCATGAGTGCGAAAATCAAGCAGTATCTGTTACGAGCCGCGAGCTTAGGCCTTGCGGTTTTTTTAATTCTCTCGACGGTTCCGCCGGCGGCGGTCGTGTTTGCGGCCGGTAGCCTGACAATCAGCGGTACCGTGACGAACCAGTCCGGCGGCGGCGTAATTAATGTATCAGTGTATGCTACAGCGCCCGGGGGTTCGACCACCTTGTATGGCCCAACGACGACGAGCGCCAGCGGCGCCTATTCCCTCGGCATCGATTCCGGTACTTATGATATCCACTTCGACCCTCCCGCCGGCAGCGGATTGAATCCAATAGTTGACACTAGTTATGTCGTCTCTGCTAACCAAACACTCAACGTTCAACTGACTTCACCACAACATACCGTTTCCGGCACTGTCCGTAACAGCGCCGGCACTGCTTTGTCTGGGGTACTGGTGCGTCTCTACACGTCGCCAAACGGTAGTTCATCTATTCAGGCCAATACTGACGCGAACGGCCATTACAGCATTGTTGGCAATGCAGGGGTGTATTATTTTGGCTATCTGTATTCCCTCAGCATTCCTGGCATGGGCGCCATAAGCATCGGCAATGTATTTTCGCCTGCAGACAGTCGGATTGTGAAGGTGGACCTGACAACCACGGACGTAACACAAGACATTACCATACCAACCACCAGCCTTAGCGTGACGGTAAAGGATAGCTATGGCAACCCTGCCGCGGGTGTTTCTGTTTTCTCGAGCACTAACTCGGGCAACCCCTTCTCGGTAACGACCGGCTTTAGTCCGGGCTACTCTGATGGCGCCAGTCATAGTTCGACTACAAACAGCTCTGGCGTTGCTACCGTGCCCGCTTACGCGACGAACTATCCGGCCGGTTACATATGCGCGACGATTAGTGGCAACCAGGTATGTAACACGAGCTCGGTGACGGTGGCGAGTGACGGGACGGCGAGTCT
>CAZPPY010000078.1:0-2538 GCA_964588575.1 uncultured Candidatus Saccharibacteria bacterium | reverse complement strand
ACCAGGTATGTAACACGAGCTCGGTGACGGTGGCGAGTGACGGGACGGCGAGTCTGCTGTTCCAGGCGGCGCCGCAGGCTCCGCCGGCGCCAACCGGACTTACAGCACCTTCGCCAACGACGAGTGCGCCGGTACTTACTTGGAACGCGGTTAGCGGTATCTCGAACTACAATGTTTACCGGAACAATACGAAAATTGGCTCATCAACCACGACCAGTTTCACTGACTCGGCATTAATCTTAAGTGGTACGTACTCTTACAACGTAACTGCGGTTAGCGCATTAAATATTGAGAGCTCGGCGTCGAATACCGTAAATGTTGTCTTTAATGGCCAGGGACCGGTTGTCACGAACGTGCAGGTCAATCCGAACGCCATTAGCGTCAACCAGTCGTCTATACTGTCGGCCAATGTTTCGGATAGCTTTGCGACAGTCACGAACGCGGAATATTTTGAAGGCACTGATCCGGGCGAAGGCAACGGCACGCCGATGGCGATCGTTGCTGGAGTCGCCTCTGCTACATTGCCCACCACGCTAAGCGTCGGACAGCATACGTTTACGGTGCGCGCCAAGAACAGCGTGAATAGTTGGACGAGGGGAACACTGCCGACAGCAACATTAACAGTCACGCTCCCAATTTTTAATGGTAAAGTAACCAATTTTGCGAATGCTGGCGTGTCGGGCGTACGTGTGGATGTAGTGAGTCCGGCAAATCACTCCAATGTTATTGCAACGACGAACACGGATAGCTCGGGCAATTATACTGTTGCAATACCAACGCCAGGGACGTATGACGTTCTATACACTCCTACTGATCCGAACAATCTGCCGCTCACTAAGGCCGGCATTAACCTGGCGACCAGCAATACGCTGAATGTTCAGCTTAGCTCTATCAAACATACGATCTCTGGCACAATAAAAAGGAGTGACGGGCCGGTTGCAGGGTATTTAGGGCTGAAGCTTTGCTTGACGACCAATACGAGTATATGCGTGAATTCTACTGCCAGTGATCCGGCGACCGGGCAGTACAGTGCTACGGTGAATGCCGGAATATACAACCTGACATGGATAGCTGGCAGTGCACCGGCGCCGCTTGGTAGTATTTGGCTTCAGCCGTATAGCAACATCATGACTTTTGACGCATCGAGTAGTGATATAACACAGGACTTTCAGATACCGTTCGGGTTTATCAATGTAACTGTCAAAGATGCGTACGGGAATTTGGCATCAGGCGCATCCGTGTCTATCGTCGACCAGGCATCCCCGTTCCCGATTGTGGTAGGCGGCCCATCGTGGTATGTCAATATTACGACTGACCTGGCTACGACAAATAATGTTGGTAACGCAGTTATAGGTGATGCAGCAACTACGTATTCGCCGGGTTCTATCTGTGCCAGATTCAGTCCGCAATTAGTAACGTGCAACAGTGCAGCTGTGACACTTAGTCCAAATACGACCGTGAATGTACTTATCCAGGCGCCGCCCCAAGCACCGCCGGTACCAACAGGATTAACTGCGGCATCGCCAACCACTGCGCCGCCGGTATTGAACTGGAATGCGGTCAGCGTAGCGTCGAGCTATAACGTTTATCGCAACGGGACAAAGATTGGCTCTACAGCTGCGACGACATTTACCGATGCCGCCCTGACTACGAGCGGTACGTATTCATATACGGTAACATCTGTCAGTGCGCTGAATGTTGAGAGCGCCGCATCAAGCGCCGCGACAGTGATCTTCAGCGCGCAAGGTCCGGTCGTGACGAACGTCATGGTATCTCCGGATACCATCAACGTCAACCATACTGCAACATTAAGCGCGACTGTGTCAGACGATCAAGCAACTGTTACCAATGCTGAATATTTTGAAGGGACAGATCCTGGCCAGGGTAACGGCACGCCAATGGAGATTGTCGCCGGTGTCGCTTCGGCAACGTTGCCCAGCACGCTCTCAATCGGCCAGCATATCTTCGCGGTACGTGCACAAAACAGCTTTGGATACTGGACAAGCGGCACACTACCGACAGCGACGCTCACTGTCACATTGCCGCATCTGAATGGAAGGGTATTAAACGGTGCGAATATCGGGCTTTCGGGTGTTGAAGTTGATGTCGTTAGTCCAAGTGATCATAGTACGATCCTCTATACGACGACAACGGGCGCGAATGGTAATTACGCTCTAACAGTTACCACGCCGGGTATCTACGATATTATCTACACGCCGCCAATTGGCAGCCAATACGAACAGACGACCAAGGCAAACATTGACCTTACGTCAGATCAGACGGAAGACGTTGTGCTCGTTCTGCAGTCGCACCAGATTAGTGGAACAATTATCGACAGCAATAACCACCCGGTGTCCGGCGTGGCAATGAGCTTCCAGAATCAGGGTGGACAGACGGTTAACGCGACGACGGACAATAGCGGCTTCTTTACCGCAACGTTGAATCCAGCAATCTATTCAGTGACGATTTCTGGCACGCAGGCCGCATCGCCAAATGCACTCATACCATCCAGCTTCACGCTAAGCGGTGGCGCGTTTG
>CAZPPY010000077.1:0-5094 GCA_964588575.1 uncultured Candidatus Saccharibacteria bacterium | reverse complement strand
CTAGTCTCTGAACCTTCCGAGAACTCTTAACCTATTCTCGGCTTGGCTGCGGATTGTCTTGTTTGCTGGATTCCCAATCAAGTTGGGAATGACGACAAGGTTAGATTTCCCGCAATTCACCCAATGTTCACTTCGGCGTTACCGCTGAAGGCTGCCATTGACAGCCACCCGCTCTACCGCTGAGCTACCCCGGATTATAAAACTGAGGACACCCGCAAGCGGGTTCCCCCACGCGCCGGCAAAATGGAATACATATTGTCGGGCTCTCTTCCCAATAAACAATAATATAGCTGTAATTGGAACAGGTTGGATTATACCGGATATGTGGGCTGGTAGCAACCGGAGGCAGCATCTTCCTGCCAACGCCGCTTTACCACATATGATTAGATTGACATTTTGATAAATAGGTTATAAAATATGATAGCTCAGGAAGTTCCTGGGAAGTTGTGTCCAAAAGGGGCAACAAGATGCCAATCTCGCAAGGTGATGTGTTTTGTGGGATGATCTGGGCCGTAGCACTGTCGGTCATTGCGCTATGCTTCGCCTACTTGAAGTGGGTTGAAGATGCCAAGACCAGCTCAGTCGGAGAAAAGGTGACAAGCCTGATCTTCCTGCTGATAGTGGCCGGGATCGACTACGTTATGTTCTTTCATCACTGACGTTTCTATTTGGAGGCACGGCTTGCGCTAACGTAGCGTAGGCGACGGCAGAGGTGAGCTTCGGCTTACGTTTTAGACGAAAGTCTGATTCGCACCTCTGCTATTTTTATTTGCTTTGGTATCTGATATCGAGCGGCCAAAATGCTATTATTAGCTTATGCTTGCGAACGATGATCATCTGCCGCGACTACTCGAAGGAGAGGAGATTATTAATATCCAGACGTTCCCTCCGCTGAGGCTTGAACATATGCCGACATCGACCGCAGAGCTGTCGCGACTTGCCGGCGTAACCAAAAGCAGTGAGATAGGCCGCAAAGGGCCAGTGCTGGCGGCAATGCCGGCGCCTGGGCGAAAGCGTGACGAACATTTTCACCGCTATGAAGCGCTCTTCGGCCGGGACTCGCTACGCGTGGCGCTGAACCTCTTGGAACGCTACCCGGCGCTGGCGCGAAGTACCCTTATAGCTCTGGCGGAGCTGCAAGGAGTAACGATCGACGATAGAAGCGAAGAAGAACCCGGGCGTATCGTGCACGAGGTACGTGACCCTAAGACTGATCCAGTGGCGCAGGATCTGATCCGTGAATTTGGTTGGGGCTGGCCGTACTACGGCTCGGTGGACGCGACGCCGGAGTACATCCGGCTGCTTGCCGCGTATTGCCGGCGTATGGATAATGGCTATGCTTTCTTGCAAACAAAATATATTGGGCGCGATGGTCGTCGATTGACGATAGGCGACTCCCTGGTGCGGGCCGTGGGCTGGATTTGCCGCAAAATGGACGAAAACAAGCAGGGGCTTATTGAATTCAAGCGCCGTAATCCGCACGGTATCGAGAACCAGGTCTGGAAAGATTCATGGGATGCCTATTGCCACGCCGACGGCACAACCGCCAATCATAAGTACGGCATTGCATCGATCGAGGTACAGCGAGTAGCGTTTGACGCGCTGCTGGATGCGGCCGAAATATACGAGCAGCACCTGAGCAAACCGAAGCAAGCGTTAGAGTTGCGCGAGCGTGTCGAAATATTGCGGAAGCTGCTCATGGATTTCTTTTGGATCGAGGAAAAAGGCGGCTACTTTGCGCTGGGGAGTGACCGTGACAATAAGGGCCGTCTGAAGCTTATGAAAGTACGTACATCGAATATGGGCCACTTGCTCCATTCGCGCTTACTTATGGGCGGTGACGCGGAAATCACCCGCCGGCGCGAGGCGGTGGTGGCGCAATTATTCTCAAAAGAAATGCTTTGTATGAATGGTATACGGACGCTCGCAAGCGATGAGTTTCGTTTTCGGCCCGGCGCCTATCATAACGGCAGTTGCTGGGGCTGGGATAATTACATGATTGCTCAAGGGCTTGACCTTCATGGGTACCTGGCACTTGGCGACTACATCGAGCAAATTATCGTGGATGACGTTGACTATGCACAGCGCTTTGTAGAGTTTATGCGCGGGGGCAATGATCCTGATTACCGGATAAATGTAAATATTATTGATGTGTGGGATACGTACGCTCAGCGCATGAACCGCCTGGAGCAACCGCCGCAGGACATGCAGTCCTGGACGACATCGGCTGTGCTGGCGATCAAGCTGGAGCGGAAGATGCGCAAGCGGTCCCGGCTGTCATACGATGCGACGAAGCGGCAGGTCGAGCGGCAGATACTGGACTCCCTATCCGTCCGGCCGTATGCACCGGAAACAAAAAAGATTCCACTTAGTTCCGAAAAACTTTCGTGGCTATGAGGTCTTGAGGGCCAGCTGACGGCTTTGCCGAGCGGGCGCTTGCGGCGGGCGCTTGCTCTTGCTTGTGGATTTTGCCGGTAGCTTCCCCGTCTTTTTCAGGACGTATTGGAAACGGTCGAGGTACGCCTTCGCCATACATTCGGCGGAAAATTTATCTTCGACTGACTTGCGGCATGCGGTTGGATCAATTTCGTCGGCGCGCTGCATGTAGTGCTCAAATTCATCTTCGTTGTTCGCCAAGAAGCCATTTACGCCGTGTTCGATAATTTCCGGCAGCGCACCGCGCGCCATAGCGATGACCGGTGTGCCGCACGCCAGCGCTTCGATGGGCGCCATGCCAAACGGCTCCTCCCACTGAATGGGAAACAGGAGTGCGCGGGCGTGGCTCAGGAAATCCAATTTATTCTGACCGCTCAAATCGCCAACGTATTCGATCTGGCCGTCGTCCAAATACGGGAAAATCTGATCGCTGAAATAGCGAAAGTCGATGAGGCTGCGATACGGGCTGAGCGGGTTAGCGAGCTCCAGCATGACTTGTTTCGGCCGGCTCATGCTACCAACGACGCCAGCAAGTTTGAGCTTATATCCGAGCTTGAAGCAGGCACGTACCGCGATACCCTGCCCTTTGTCCGGATGCGAACGTGCAAGTGTGGCAAAGTAATCACTTTTGTTGCTAACAAACGGGAACTGCACCGGATCCACACCGTTATGAACCGGTTTGAGCATGATAGGCTTGAGCGCTGCTGGTGCATTTTTCGTGAGCGCCCTGGAGATGCCGACAACGAAGAGGTTCTTATTTGTCGTCCGTTTTTGTGACAAGCCGACTTGCCGCCACATAGGCAGATTATCCGGAAGATCCAGCGCCAGTCGGTCGTCGGTCGTGAATGGCGGGCCGTGGAGAGTGTGCACGATGGGCGGAAGATTGTTGGCATAAGCCGCGATGGCGATATCGATATAGCCGTTGTGCGAATGAATGATGTCGAAATCGCCAGTGTCGAGAATTTTATTTACAGCAAATAATGAGTGAGCGACGGTAATAGGCAACGCATCATACATCGGATGGTGGATGTACTTATACTGACCCGTTTCGTATAACGAATGGTTTTTTGTGGCTTTCAGAGTCGTTTCGCCGACCGTGAATAGCTCAACTTCTGCACCAAGTTCCATGAGCGCCGGCACGAGCACGGCAAGAACATTTTCTATACCGCCATATCCAACAGGGGGCACCGGCAACCATGGCGGCGCAATCATAGCAATCTTCATATGATGATTGTTTTGTAAACCCTTTCCTGAAGCACTTACTAGCATATACCTCATCCATAGATATTTGCAATCGACTTGCTTACACGTAGACAAGGCCGATCTGTTTATTGTGCGTACTAGGATCAATGCGGTGCAGCCATGTGCGTGATCAGGCGTATCTTTGCCAGCACCTAACGGGATTTTAGCGCCCGGCTTACATCACGTGCCGCATCGCGCTTTTTCAAGACCTGGCGTTTGTCAAATTTGTGTTTGCCCTTGCCGAGGGCGATGCGAAGCTTGATAAAACGCCCGCGAGTGAGGATTTCCAGCGGTATGATGGTGCGGCCATCACGCTTCGAGGCGAGGAGCGCATCAATTTCCCGCCGTTTGGCAAGGAGTTTGCGGGCACGGCTCTGTTCTTCTTCGGTAATGGGAATGTTGGCGGTGCCGGCGATAGTAGCATTGATAAGCCAAAGCTCTTCGCCTCTGGCGGTGACGTAGGCGCCGCGTAAGTGGCCATGGCCCATGCGCAGACTCTTGGTCTCCCGGCCGGTGAGTACCAACCCTACCACGAAACTATCCCCCAGCTCGTAATCATAACGGGCGCGGCGGTTCTGAATCAGTTTCGGCTGGTGCGGTTTTTTCTTAGCCATATTGCCAAGTATAAATCATCTATCCGGGCTTTGGTGCTCAGTATGTCAGATTGGCCGGCTGATTAGTGCTGTGCGGTTTGGAATTCCTGCCGGGCAGCGTCCCATACGCTCGGGTCATGGAGTGCCACTTTGCGCCAGTACCAGTACTCGCTCCCCCAAAGGTCCATGGTCTTCATGCCGGTGGATTTTGCAAATTCGACAGTATCGTGCAACCTGCCGGCGTTTAGCGTTTGGTTCTGGATAGCAAGCGGCGCTTTGGGCAAAGTGTAATTATCTGGTACCCACGGTTCGGTTTGTAGCTCGTGAATGACGGTATCGTGGCCGGTCCAAAGCTTTTCGGCGCCTGCCAGAAAGGCGTAGTACCAGGCCGGGAATGGATATTGCATATAGCGATTGATAAGTGGCTGCCAGACGCGGCGATAAATAGAGATGGCTGTCTCGTCTCCGAGCGGCGCATTGACCGGCCAGCCAAGCGCGTTCTGACTACGCGAAATTATCAGCGTATGGTGCGGGTCAAGCCGGCGGACCATATCAGCTTCTGCAACGAGCCGGCTTTGGCTTTGATCCGCACAACTGGCGAACGCTGTGAGATAATATTCATTCTCTAGCTGATAACTTTCCAACGCCGGGTTATCCTTATAACGGTGGATCACGGTAGCCATAAATTGCTCCAGTTGTGGTTGCCAAATGGTTTTTGGCTCGCTTGTTGCCCAATCGGGCATGTGGCACTCCGGCCAGCGCGGCTGCCGCAAGCCAATGGATAATGTTACTTTCGCGCCATACAGGCGGGCTTGCTGAAATT
>CAZPPY010000076.1:0-5183 GCA_964588575.1 uncultured Candidatus Saccharibacteria bacterium | reverse complement strand
AAATGGACCTAGGGATTCCTGGCCTACGTGCACATAAAAATGAATTAAAGCCGACAGATTTTTTTATTAAATATAGTATTACACCGAATATCTAGTCCGTACCAGTAGCCATAAGCGTAGTATGATATAAGAAGAAATGCATCTACAAACGCTTATCTATGCGCCGGGTATACTTGGAATATTAATTATTGCAACGTTTGTTATGGTTCGCAGCAAGCGATCGGCATTTAGGGTATACGGTTTATTCTCACTCTCGCTTGCGATCTGGCTCACCTTTCAATACCTTACCGACGCACAAATAGGGGGGGGTATTCTTTGGATACAACTCGCCTCTGTTATGTCGGTATTTATGGCATATCTATTTCTTATATTTGCATATACATATTCCAATTTCCATTTGCCGTCATATTCAGGAATAGTCATCACCTCATTGCCAGCTATTATTTTGGTTCCCCTGTCGTTCACTCGCCTTTTCGTAGAAAGTGTTACCTATTCCACGCGAGGCGTTGATTTTGCTGCCGGCCCACTGTTTAACTTGCAAACATTATTATTAATTCTATATTTCCTGGCAGGTGCCTTTGTGCTTGTAAAAAAGATAATGCACACCAGCACCAATCAGCGGCAACGGCTATATCTACTACTAGTTGCATTTGTAGTTGGGCTTATAGGCATGTCATTAGCCGGTTTTATTTTTCCTAATAGCGAATACTGGCAGGCTGCTCGTCCTGTAGGCGTCTTGGGGATGTTGTTGATCATTGCGTATGCAATGGTATATCAAGGACTTTTTGACATACAATTTTTCGTTGTCCGTGCGGCAGCTTACTTATTCACACTGCTGGGGATGACCTTCATTTTCATCGCACCGTTCGTCTTGTTCGTAAACAAATTGCTCGGAAAGTCGCTTGATGTAGCACAATTTACTCTTGTCGTCGTGCTGAGTATGACGTTACTGTATATCCTACAGTTCTTAAAACGCTACTTTGATAAATTAACTACGCGGATCTTTTTTCGCCGGTATTACGACCCACAAGACGTACTGGACCAGCTGAGTGACATCCTTGTTCGTACGGCTGATCTCCGGACGCTTCGCAACGAAACAGCACGCGTGTTACAGGAGGCGCTAAAGACGCCTGTTTTACACTATGTATTATTCGATGACCCAGTTAAAAAGGACGTGGCTTTGGCCCGGCGCATTGATGGGTATTGTATTGCTCATGGTCTAACTATTGTCGATGCTGATGAAATCAATGCGAAGGGCGAAGGACTTGTATCGGCACTTCGCGAGGCGCATGTAGCAATCGCCGTGAAGCTACAAACAACTCATGAGGACATGGGATTCATGCTGGTTGGTCATAGGCAATCGGGCCAGCTGTATACGGAACGGGACAAGCGGCTGCTGAGCGTGGCGGCGGATGAGATTGCGATTAGCTTGCAGAATGTGCTCAGGTTCGAGGAAATCCAGCGGTTCAACGTGACATTGCAGGATGAAGTAGATAGCAAAACGCGAAAGCTGCAGCGGCAGAACAAACGGCTGGAGGAACTGGATAATATTAAGGACGACTTCATCAGCATGGCGTCGCACCAGTTGCGCACGCCGCTGACATCGGTGAAGGGCTACTTGAGCATGGTGCTGGAGGGGGATGCAGGCAAACTGACCCCGACTCAGGCGCAGATGCTCAAACAGTCGTTCAGCAGCTCACAGCGCATGGTGTTCCTCATTACTGACCTCTTAAATGTCTCACGGCTGAAGACCGGCAAATTCGTGATCGATGCCATACCGGTCGACCTGAGCGAGATCGTCAAAGAAGAAGTAGAACAGCTGAAGGAAACGGCAGAAGTGAAGAGTATAAAGTTGGCCTACAAGAAACCGCGCGACTTCACAAAGCTGATGCTGGACGAGGTAAAGACCCGCCAGGTGATCATGAACTTCATCGATAACGCGATTTACTACACGCCGAATGGCGGACATATCCGTATAGAGCTGGATGACAAGCCCGGCACGGTGGAAATGCGGGTCACTGATGACGGTATTGGTGTGCCGCGCAGCGAACAACACCATTTATTCACGAAGTTCTACCGGGCAACCAATGCTCGTAAAGCCCGCCCGGACGGCACCGGCCTCGGACTCTTCATGGCGCAGAAAGTTATCATCGCCCAGGGCGGCACGGTCATTTTCTCAAGCCGCGAAGGCCAGGGCAGCACGTTCGGATTCAGCTTCTCCAAGAGCCGCTTGAAGATCAAGCCATCTCAGCAAAACACACCAGTTGCGTCTAGCGCCTCAGCCCCCTCAAAGTAGCACGTGGTAAGTGATTAAACCCTGCATGTTCCACAGAAACCTGAATATTATATGAAAAATGTAGAAAAATCATTGTTTTTACAATGCGTCTGGATTATGATGCGGGCAGAACGAGCAACGTAAGCGAGGAAACGTTTACATGAGCCATAAATTGCTATACCGAGTACGATCGGTTCTTAGATCAAGTATCTCTGTCAGGCAGCGCCTTCTGGCGCTTTTTTTGACCGGCCTGGTTGCATTACCGCTTATCATGCAACCTATCGTAGTGTATGCGATTACAGCTGTGCCTGATGATTCTGCGCTGTACAAGAAATCTGCTCCTACACTTCCTGTCGCTGCGTCGAAGAACCAGCCGGATGCCGATTATGCCCGCTTGCAAGCGAGCGGTGCTTCTATTGGTGCTGGCCAGGTAGCTCAGGATGGCGATGTGTTAGCTGGCCCAACGTCTCCCAAGGCGAAAATTACTCCACACGAACTTGTTGGTGAACGTACGGCAACCAGAGATGTACGTCAGAATGCTGATGGCACATTTACTGAGCGCGACTACATGGCTCCCAAATACTTTAAGAATAGTAACACCTGGCAAGTTATCGACCCTTCGCTCATCGA
This sequence comes from uncultured Candidatus Saccharibacteria bacterium, assembly GCA_964588575.1. Taxonomy (GTDB): domain Bacteria; phylum Patescibacteriota; class Saccharimonadia; order Saccharimonadales; family UBA4665; genus JANWHZ01. The sequence continues at coordinate 2,278 of CAZPPY010000076.1, read as the reverse complement.
GGATAAGAACGCAGGCGATGCAGGTACTATTTTTGGTCAGCTGTGGGGTCAGGTTGAGTCGGTATTCAAGCCGCAGACTACATTTATCGAAAAGGCAAACGATTGGAAGGCGCGGTTTGCGCCGAGTGACTTCGCGCGGGGTATGTTGCGTATCCAGCAGGGCAATGAACAGATTGGTTATGTTCCGGTTGGCGCAAATGCGGTTGACCCGGTTACCACGACCGATGATCAGGGCCGCCAGACGGTGCACTATTACAACCTTTGGCCGAATATTGATGTAGAGTATCAGGTCGATACGTACCAGGTAAAAGAGAATGTTATCCTGAAGAATAAAAACGCGGCCAGCAAAGTGCAGTTCAAGATGCTCGGCGCAACGCTCACGCCGGTCGACGCCGATGGGCAGACGGCATTCGAGATTAGGGACGCATTTGGCGGGCAGTTTTCTATCCCCGTACCGAATCTGATCTTGAATAATTTTGGTATGGAGACGAACGTGAAAGCTTCCGGCTTGACTCAATCATTCAGCAGCAGCGTACTAACCGTTGCGCTTGATCCAGCGTACCTTAAAACTCTGCCCGCCCAGGCGTTCCCTGTTGTCGTCGATCCTACGCACACTTTCACGAGTACCCTTGGCACCCGACAGAGCGGTAATTACGTTTCGTTCAAGAGCGACGGCTATGTCTGCCAGTCTACGGTCTGTAATGCGCAGGCTGGATCATTGCAAGACTCAAATTATGTATGGCGATCATGGCGAGGTGCATTCTATGCCCAATATACTGGTTTAAGTGGGAAAGTATTGCTGAATGCAAACCTGCATATCGTGCGTAGAACAGGTGTCAGTTTCTATACCGGCGATAGCACTAACCATTCATTTAGAGTTTGGCGTGCCGGTTGTACGAACGGCTATAACTGCTATGACGGCAATTACCCGAGTGACGCATTTGTCATGGGTGATGTTGCCAATGTCGATGTAACGAATATTTACCAAGCTTTGGTATACAACGGCAACTGGGGCTCATGGCTCTTTGTAACTGGCGAGGAAACTACCGCTAACACATACAAGAACTTTGATCCTGATCCAAGTGTCGGTACATATGTAACCTTTACTTACAATACTGTTCCCCCGACGCCGACGGTTGTATCGCCACAGACGGACAATCAAGTCTATGTCGATCCGCAGGTCAGCTTTAGCGTAAACCCGGTAACTGATGCTGACGGCGATCCGGTGCAGTATTATTTTCGTGTAGCTACAGGGAGCGACGGTGAAACTGGCACGGTCATTAATTCCGGCAATCTCACCGCAAACCAGTGGACCGTTCCGGATGGCGTGCTGCAGGATGGCACGACGTATTATCTGCACACGTATACGTTCGACGGATATAACTACAGTGCACCAAGCGCGGTACGGCCGTTTAGGATCGATATGCGCCGCGGAAAAGACCAGACACAGACATATGACACGGCAGGGCCGGTGACGGTTGACCTCGCGACAGGCAACTTGGAAACTGGCAATGTGAGTCATGCATCGAGCGCGCTTGGCGGCAGTCTCGGTATCAGCCTGGACTACAATTCGCCGTTGCGTTCGCGTACCGGGCTGATAGGTGAATACTACAATAACGACACATTAAGCGGTTCACCTGTCCTGAGTCGAGTAGATCAGAACATCAACTTTGATTGGGGTCAGGGTTCGCCGGGAAGCGGCGTGCCGGTGGATAATTTCTCGACCCGCTGGACCGGCTATTTCGTTGCCCCGCAAACCGGCAGTTACCAGTTTGCCAGTGATAGCGACGACGGCTGCCATGTCTGGATAAATAACCAACTGATCATTGATGCCTGGACATGGCATAATTGCGCAGGGCAATACAGCGCGGTCATGAACTTCACTGCTGGCCAGCTTGTACCGATCGAAGTCGAACAGCACGATGCAGGCGGCGGCGCGTACGCGAAATTGTATGTGAAGGGCATCGTAAGCGGGACGGGCATGATTGTTCCAAGCACTTGGCTGCAAACCGGCGTACGGCCAATCGCTCAGCAGCAAGGCTTGGTCGGGCATTATTACAATTACGACAGCGCCAGGAATCTAGACGCCGCAACAAATGTGCCGATTCTGACCCGCGTCGATCCATTGCTCAGCTTTAACTGGGGATCCGGGCCGGTAGTGCCAGGCACGGCAAGCGACTTTATGGCCCGTTGGACCGGCTATATCAATTTACCGGTCAGTGGCACGTACAATTTCGGCACGAATGCCGATGACGGCAGCCGTATCAAGATCGACGTA
>CAZPPY010000075.1:0-5421 GCA_964588575.1 uncultured Candidatus Saccharibacteria bacterium | reverse complement strand
ACAAATCTTACGATGAACCCGGGTGATACGAAGATCGTTACTGTCTATATACAGAACGTTACCCATGCGGCGTTTACTGTACAGGGTACCGTCAACGACTTTACTGCGAATGATGAATCAGGTACGCCGGCTCTTCTTCTGAACCCCGGCGATTATGCGCCCGTACATAGCCTTAAGCGCTACGTTGCTCCAATCACGAATATTACCTTGCAACCTCAGGAGCAAAAGGCAGTCAATGTCAGTATCACAATTCCAAAAGGGACATCAGGCGGAGGTTATTATGGAGCTGTCCGCTTTGTTCCGGCCTCAACGAATGGTGAAAATAACGTCACGCTTACAGCAAGTGTTGCGTCATTGATTTTGGTGCGGGTACCAGGGAATTTTAAAGAGCAGGTTAACCTTGCAAGCATGGATGTTCGTAGTAGTGTGAGTGCAAGCCCTCGAGCTATCTTTACTAGTGGCAAAGACTTGATCGCTGCAGTGCGTTTTCAAAATGCTGGCGATGTACAAGAGCAACCGTTTGGAAAGCTACTATTGAAACAGGGAGACAAACTCCTTGCTACATATGAGATCAACCGCGCTCCTCGTGGCAACGTATTGCCAAGTAGTATCCGACTGTTCCCGGTAAGTCTCTCAAACCTTGGAGCATTCGGGAAGTATACACTATACGGTAACTTTGGCTATGGAACGGCCGGACAGTTAGTAAGTGGGCAAACGACTTTCTATATTGTTCCTTGGCCGGCAATTCTGGGTGTGCTTGCTTTAATACTGGTAATTCTCTTCTTCATCTTTGTCTTCCCGCGAATGAAGCGGTCGTATGACCGAGGTGTTGTTCGACGAGCTCGGCGATAGACTGTAAGGAAAGTTACTTTCCTGACTGGATTCCCGATCAGGTCGGGAATGACAAGACAAGTGGCTTGCTAAACAGGGTTGCTTTAGGCTAAGGTGGTAGCATGATGGTAAGCGCCAGCGGCATGAAAATTCAGAAACAGCTTATTGTGATCGTGCTTTTGGCGCTCGCTGCGCTGCTGCTGGTTGCATTTAACGCCTCTGCACTTGGTTCGCAACAAAACCCGCAGTCCGGCTCGGTCGGTCTGGAAGGGACAGTGCCTGGTAATCCGCCGAAAAATGCGGCGACAATCGCGGTGCCGAGCAATGGGCAAACGTTTACCAGCTCACCGATTACGGTCAGTGGCTTGTGTACGACTGACCTGTTGGTAAAAATCTTCTCCAATAATGTCTTCATCGGATCAGCGATGTGCGTGAATGGCAGCTACAGCCTGAAGGTGGATCTGTTCAGCGGCCGGAATGACCTGGTGGCGCGCGTATATGATGCACTGGATCAGCAGGGCCCGGATTCCAATGTGGTGAGCGTGACGTTCAACGACGCGCAGTTCGCTCAGTTCGGGACACACGTGACACTTACCAGCAATTACGCACGTCTCGGTGCTAACCCCGGCGCGGTACTGACCTGGCCGCTTATCCTAGCCGGCGGCCGCGGGCCGTATGCGCTTAGTGTAGACTGGGGTGACGGTAACGGCGCCGATCTGAAAAGCGTGACGTTCCCCGGAGTTATTAATGTCAACCACACCTATACCCAGGCCGGTGTATACAGCATAGTTGCCAAAGTAACAGATGCGAATGGCGCGTCGGCCTATCTGCAACTGGTTGGCGTAGCCAATGGCAAAATTGCGGGCGGCCTCACGACGTCGAACGGCGGTACGACGGTGATTACCAAGACAGTTATTCTGTGGGAATTCATGCTCATTGCAATTCCACTACTGCTTGCAGCCTTCTGGCTCGGCCGACGCCACGAATTGTACGCTATTCGCCGCAGTATCGAAGCCAGCCGCGACCAGATTTAGGATAGACGCGTGAGCTTGCGGAGTTTTAGCAATACCAGCTTGTCGTGGATGGCGGTGACGATTGTATTTGCCCATAGCGCATAACCGAAGTCGGACGGATGGAAGTTATCCCCGCTGATGGCTTCAGGGAAGCTTTTTGCAAAGATGGTGCTTTGGTGATAGGTGTCAATATGGGTAACTTTGTGCAGGGTGGCGATAGACAGGATGGCGTCGTTATATTGGTTGATCCGCAGGTTGGCGACTGGCTTCAGGGCACGCGGCACGGCGCGGGTGAGTGAGAAATTTGGGATATTGGTGAGTACGATCATGGCGTGCGTTTTGTGCTGCAGGGTGCTGAGGAGGTCGTTGAGCTGTGCCCGGAACACTTTTAATTTTGTTCGGTGCAGCACGTCATTAGCGCCAATCGAGATCGTTATAAGGTCGGGCTTCAGTGCAATCGCCCGCTCCAGCTGTGCTGTCAGCACATCAGCAATCCGCGCGCCACGTTTGCCGAGGTTCGTATATGTCACCCGCTTAAAACTGTGCTGCAGCTCCATGTATACCAGGTGTGCATACGTTCGGGACGCGTGCGTTGCGCCGACACCTTCGACAGTGCTGTCGCCAAGCGCTACATAGGTAAAGGGAATAGCAGGGCGCCTGAACAGGTGCCGTAGCTGGTCCGTGAATGCATTGAAAAATGTCTTTCGGTCAACTGCCATGCCGCCCACTATAGAGCTGTTGGCCTGGCCGCGCTGTGAAGTAATCCGCTTATGTGGAGTAATGCACTGATATTTGCTAAAATAGTATGGTTATGGCAAAAAAAGTGTTTGTCGGTATGTCCGGCGGCGTCGATTCGTCGGTGACGGCAGCTCTGTTGAAAGAACAGGGCTATGACGTCACCGGCGTATATATGAAAAACTGGAGTCAGGATCTGCCCGGTATGCATTGCCCTTGGAAAGAAGATTACCAGGATGCGAAGCGTGTCGCGGTCCAGCTCGATATCCCGTTCAAACTTTATGACTTTGAAACAGAGTATCGCCAGCGGGTGGTAGATTATATGGTGCGCGAATATCAGGCGGGCCGAACACCGAATCCGGACATCATGTGCAACCAGGAAGTGAAGTTCGGCATTTTCCTGGAAACGGCACTGAGCGAAGGCGCGGAATATATTGCGACTGGCCACTATGCCAGAGTACGGGATGGCCAGCTACGAACGGCAGCAAACAAAGATAAAGACCAGACGTATTTCTTATACCGCGTGACGGAAGATGCGTTGAGATATACGCTTATGCCGATTGGTGACTTCAAGACAAAGGCGGAGGTGCGTGCCCTTGCAAAGAAATTTGGCTTAGTTACGGCAGAAAAAAAAGACAGCCAAGGTATTTGTTTCGTCGGAAAAGTCGGCATCAAAGACTTTCTGCTGCATGAGCTGGGCGGTCAGCCGCATGGCGACATTGTCGACGATCAGGGTAGGATCGTCGGCGAGCATGACGGGGCGCTTTTCTATACCATCGGCCAGCGACATGGCCTGAATGTGGGCGGCGGTTTGCCCTACTATGTGATTGGCAAAGATATGGCCAAGAATGAAGTCTATGCGACGCGCGACCTCCAGAACACGCATTTGTGGCGTCGCGAACTGGAACTAACTGATTGCCATTGGATCAATCAAGTACCAGAGCCTGAAAAAAGATATCAGGTACGCACGCGCTACCGGGCATCGCTGGTCAGTGGCAGAATTGTATTTAATACAAAAAAAGCCAAGCTCTCGCTTGACGAAGATATACGGGCGATTACTCCCGGCCAATCGGCTGTCGTGTACGATGGGGACCGCGTTGTTGGCGGCGGCATTGTAGTTTAAAGAATTTTATACAAGGGGGATATGGGTGAAGAACTAAGAGAGAAGGTGATGCCAATGATTGGCATCGACATCACCTTCGCCTGGCTCTAGGCGGCTGTATCTCCTGCCGGAGGTGCAGTACGCCAGACCCAGCCACCGTCCCTGCATATCCGCAGGCTAATTCGCGCTCCTTGACGGTACGCGAGGTCCTGCAAAATGCTGGCCGGTTTGCTCGAGATGACACCCTGGCACGTCCAATACGTTATTCCATCCTGTCGGTAATGCCGAATGCCGGCAACGTCGATGTAGAGCGTTGCGAATCGCCGGGCAGCTACGAGCAAGAAGACCTTGTGAGTAGTTACCGTTTTGGCTGATTGTTCGGCTTCAGACAGGCGCTCGATCAGAGCGGACAGCGTTCCTCTTGCAAGCTCACAAGTAGTTGTGAGGTCCGGCCCTGGCATAACGTCACGAGACAAAACTGACATGGTATCCCCCTTGTGAATATGCGTGCGGTTTCCCGCAGATGCCCCATCGTGTGAGGTTTACACACTATAGCATATGTTTATAAAAAATCAAAATAGATGACTGATATATATAAAATTAGCGTGAGGTACTGAGATGCGAAAGGGGACCGAAGGTCCGGGTCCTGACACATATGTTCCCAGTATCTCACGCGGGTTAGTAGGGTAGTGATGTAATCACTGTCGGTGGAACTATATCCCGTATGCGCTAGCGCACCTTACCAGGGGAGTATAGCGGTCCTTCCGTCCGAGTCCGTCGATAAGACTCGTTTCAAGTTACCTTTAGTGAGCGGGCACACTCGTTCCGTAGACCGAGCAGCCAAACACGCCCTCACCAGGCATCCGCATTTTCAGCGAAGAAAGTTAGGATTGGCAAGGTACCCACGCTTGTTTAAGGCGCCTTACTTCCAACTTGTGACGGTAACCACCGACATCATCATAAAATTGACGAATGCATGTGATAATATCACGTATAAGTAATATTGTCAATGAATGTAATGAAAATGTGCAAACTATGCAAAAAAGCCGTGTGATTGGAGAAAGGGTTGGGGGAAATGGACGAATCCATACCTGAATAACTCTCACCATCCACACGGCAGAAGAAAAGCAGATTCACCAGGTTCCACACGCAGCGATTTAGCCATAAGCGGCCAATCTCTTACGGATCCCCGCGAAACCTGGGTCACATCGTACGGTATCCCGCGCGTTAGTCACCGACGCCATTGTCGATGCACGCCTTAAGCTCTAGCGACCGCAGTTGCCAGAGAGGAGTGGTAGGGATTTATTGTCACTGCTGACAACGGGGATTCCTACTTGAGCTTCAAGAGCTCTCACTCACTTCCAATACGATGTGAAACTGCTTTCGGCAACATAAGGGGCACATCATTGTGCCGTTGCCAGCCTATCAACGTTTGTTGACAATACAGTACACTATATCACATTTAAGATTAATGTCAACATATTTTGCAATTTTTGAATTAAAATTAAACCGCACAGAGGAAATAACATGTATTTCCGCCTGTGCGGTCATTGTTCCCGGGGTTTGGTCACCTAGCGGCGCATCTTAGCGACCATGTTTAGCAGTTCATAAAACCTGCTTCTCCATCCCTGCTCTCGTTGTTGCTCGTTCTCGACGGCGCGTGATCGCCATGCGACCAGCAAGTCATACTCCGAGCCAACCATCACATACTCGTTGCCGGCGACGCATACGACGTAGTAC
>CAZPPY010000074.1:0-5448 GCA_964588575.1 uncultured Candidatus Saccharibacteria bacterium | reverse complement strand
GGTGAAGTGGGCGTGGTGGGGAAGTGTCGTCAGACGTGGTCGTTTGGCTGCTATAAAGGATTCGCCGCAATCATTGCGGGGATTGTGCTGCCGGTTTTTACGGTTGCTGCGTTTCTCCTCTTCGCCCATCCGTAGTAAGTAACGGCCCGGGGTAATACCTCGACTATCGGCATGTACATGCGCATGCCGGCTGGCCTGGTTCCTCTGACTTCATCTGCTGTCGCATCCACTGGGATGAGCAACGAAGTCAGGAGCCAGGCCATTTTTCATGCAGACTTGTTAATATATTCCTAATATGATATAATATTAATATATCTGTGCAGGTTGCATAGATCATTCACCCCTGAGGAGGTGGAGCGTGCTCATTGTGTACGGCTATTGGGTGATGTTGGTGTTCCTGACCATTTTCGGAGCGTATTTCGAGTGGACAGTCATCTCGTCACTTGTCACAGCGTGGGCGAGTCTCGGCATCCGCGGACGCATCATCGGGCTCGTGACACCAGTGTTGATCGTACTTGGTCTCGTATGGGGCTGGCTGGCAGCACTCGGTGTGATACACCTGGCGATGCTCTAGCGGCAAATCGTACACGTCGCTGCTCAGGCAAGCAACAAACTTGCCTGAGCGAGTGGCAGCATGTTTTTCTTGTGCCTTGACCAGGGGCACGTGCGGTTTTCCGTACAAATACCTGGTCTTTTTTATACTTTTTAGCGTTGGGATGGCAATACCGTGGCTGGGTTCTGAGCGGCGTGTAGTTGCGTGTGCATGTATGCCCGAAGTTGTATAGCAAACGCGGGGTCAGAGGAGTGCAGGCAGAGTTCGGCCGTGCCAAAGTTGACGCCGTATATAACATAGTTGTGGCTGCCGACCATCGCCTGTTTTTCGCTGGCCAGTACTTTGGCATGGAGCTTCGGCAGTGTTTTATCAAGCCGGCCGCTGAAGAAATTTGCCGGCAAACGTCGCCGCTGCTGGATGAGCTGATGGGCGTGTTGCAGGTGCCGGAGCGTGCCGTGCGAACGGGGGTGGCTATAATCAATTTCGACCCGTACACCACGCGCTTGCGCGGCGGCCAGGTGACGTGCTGTTTCACCGCCCGGAAAATACTGGCAGGTGATGAGCAGCCATTCCTCTGCCGTGTCGATAAGCTGCATCGCCGCTTCATAAATGATAGATTGGCGTGGAACCCCAGCGTCCAACAACAGGCGCGTCGTGTTGTCGAGCGCGATATCGGCATCGACATCACCGAACGCTGACCGGGCGCTGCCGGCAGCGGCAATGTCGAGCAACCAGGTGGCGAGCGTATCGGCAGCTTTTGTGTCGGTCCATGTCACCATGACGTCGATTTGCCGCGGCCGCTCAAGGTTGCAGCCGCCGACGAACACCTGGTTGCCAATGACTGCACCTTTGATATGTGACCGTCCGACCGGTGCCGGATGGAAACGGCGTCTCGGCAGGTTGGTAATGCAATATGCGCCACCCGCGGCCTCGATACTCTTCAGAGCCTGCATAGTTGCAGCGTATGTGCCTTTGAGATTTTCCAGCGACCGGTGGTAAAACAGCGGGCCAGGCAGTCCCCGATTGTCCGCGAGAAAGTTCAGAGCGTCGACTAGCAGGGTAACCCTTGCACCGTTTTGAGCAGCGGTTTTCAACGCCTCGACGAGGGTACGGATAATGGGTTCAGTCGGATCAAAGCCCATGGCCGCTACGAGAACCCGTTCTCCCGGCTTCGCTGCCCGTGCCAGGGAAGTGACCATTTGAAAGTATTCAGACCGGTTAACAAATGAATATCCACGCACAATATATACCTTCATATATTTTATACTAGATAGTATGAGAATTTTAGGTGTTGACCCTGGCACGGGCATTCTAGGGTTCGGAGTCATTGAAGCCGGAAAGGGCAAGGCGCAGCTGGTTGACGCCGGTGTTATTCGTACGCCGGTGCATGAAGACGATGCTATCCGGCTCCAGACCATCTACGAAGAGCTGACCGATATTATTACCCAGACAAAGCCGGCCGCCATGTCGGTTGAAAAACTGTTTTTTGCACGCAACGTAACGACGGCAATTACCGTGGCGCAAGCGCGCGGCGTAGTGCTATTGTGCGGGCGCCAGGCCGGCCTGGAAATCTATGAATACACGCCGCTGCAGATCAAAATGGCGCTGACCGGGTACGGCCGCGCTGATAAAAAGCAGATTCAGGAAATGGTGCGGGTTATTTTACAGTTGACAGAAGCACCAAAGCCCGATGATTGCGCTGATGCGCTGGCGGCCGCGCTGATGCATGCGCAAGTCAGGCGGTAATCGAATATATATTGTATAGTTCAGATATGAAAATTATTGCCGTACGCCATGGCGAGACCGAAGGCAATGCCGGGCATATCGTGGAAAGCCGCACGCACGGCCGGCTAACCTATGCTGGAGTCGAGCAGGTGCGCATGACTGCCTGGCAACTGAAGGACGAACCGGTTGACGTTATTTATGCGTCTAATTTGCAACGCTGCATGAATACGGCGTTCTATATCGCCGAATACCACCCATCAGCGCACTTTATTCCGGTGCATGATTTACGCGAACGCAACCAAGGTATATATGAAGGTACGTCCTGGGAAGATGTACCATTCTGGGACTATGAGGGCGAGCATATCGGCCGACAAATTCCCGGCGGAGAATCGTGGCGCGATGTGGAGCGTCGTGTTGCGCGCTTTTTGAATGAAATTTATACCGTACATCCGGACTCAAGCGTCATACTGGTAACGCACGGAGGCACCTTAAAAGCGCTTCGCTCGTTGCTTGTGCCGATGTCGCTCCGCGAATCGATTGATGTTCGTGTCAACAACGCCAGCGCGCACTACTTTACGATGACTGCACCCGTTCGGTGCGGGTTGTAATACAATAGTCGTATGATTGCGACATTGAGCGGGGTAGTTTCCGAAAAATTACAGGATATGGTAGTGCTGGACGTGCATGGTGTCGGCTATGGCCTGCAGGTTACTGCCGAGGATTTTGGCCGGTTGCATAGCGGCGAGCAAGCTAAGCTTTACATATATGAACATATTCGCGAGCAGGCGTACGATCTATTCGGCTTTGTGCAACGCGACACACAATTCTTGTTTGAACAATTGCTGGATGTAAAAAACGTCGGGCCGAAAGTGGCGATGGGCGTGCTGGATATCGGCACGGCAGCGGTCGTGCGCGGCGCGATTGCATCGGGGGATGTAAGGCTATTGCAAAGTGCGAAGGGTGTTGGGAAGCGGGCGGCTGAGCAGATCGTTGTTGAGTTGCGCGACAAAGTGGGCATGACGGCGAGCGAAGCGGCCGAGGGTATCGTGACGCGCCCCGGCTTCAATACCGGCGATGAAGCGGTTGAAGCGCTTATTGCACTTGGATATACGCCACAGGACGCCACGGCGGCCCTGCACCAGATCGATGCGGCGCTGCCGGTTGAAGATCGTATCAAACTGGCGCTGAAACGATAAGCTTCCATGCAAGCTGTGGCTACACGCATGCCAGTTATGGCGTACAATAAAGAGACATGATTGAGCGTATCGTCAATACAGCCACGCCGGCTGATGATCCCCAAGAAGTGGAACTGGAGAATACACTTCGGCCGAGAGACTTTGCAAGCTACATTGGACAGGATCGCCTGAAGCAGAACTTGCAGCTGGCGATCACAGCGGCGAAAAAGCGTGGCGAGCCAATCGACCATATCCTTCTCTATGGGCCTCCCGGTCTCGGCAAGACAACGATGGCGAGCGTCATTGCGAATGAAATGGGTGCGCAGATCCGTATTACGTCCGGGCCGGCAATTGAACGCGCCGGCGATCTTGCGAGCTTACTGACCAATCTGCAAGATGGCGACATTCTTTTTATCGATGAAATCCACCGGTTGCATCGGACTGTTGAAGAGGTACTCTATAGCGCGATGGAGGATTTCAAGCTCGACATTATGCTGGGCAAGGGTCCGTCAGCACGCAGCTTGCGGCTGGACCTGCCAAAATTTACGCTAATTGGCGCCACGACCCGGACGGGCGCACTGGCGGCGCCTTTACGCGACCGCTTTGGGCACGTTCACCGGCTGGAGTTTTATACGCCGGAACAGATCGGGAAGATTATCGAACGCGCGGCGCGTATTTTGAAGGTAGAAATCAAGGCTGATGCGGCGGTGGAACTGGCGCAACGCTCGCGTTTGACTCCCCGGATTGCGAACCGGCTTCTGAAGCGGGTGCGCGATTATGCTGACGTGAACGGCGACGGGATTATCGATCGGCCCGTGGCCGCGGCTGCGCTCAAGCTGCTGGAGGTAGATGAGCTTGGCCTAGATCCGGCTGACCGCTTGATTCTGGATTCGATCATTGATAATTATCATGGCGGGCCGGTGGGCGTTGAGACGCTGGCAGCGCTGACAGCCGAGGAGCGCAGCACCATCGAAGACTTTATTGAGCCATACCTTATGCAGATCGGTATGCTGGAGCGCACGCCGCGCGGCCGTAAGGCGACACTGAAGGCCTATCAGCATTTAGGCAAGCGCACGGCAACGTATAACGACAGCCAGGCTACTCTGATATAATTTCGATTATGAATCCTACCCAGCCTAACGACAACGACGCCGACGACCAATTACAAAAAATCCATAATCCGCTATCGGTGATGCAGCCGGGCGAACGGGTCATCTGTGAGATTCGCCGCCATCCGATCGGGCTGGTTGGCGTATACTCCATGACAGCGCTTGTGACCGGCGTACTGGTGGCAATTGCTATTCTGACCCCGTATTATGCGACCTTCCTAAATGGCCAGCAGCGCCTGGGCGTCGTGCTGGCGACCGGCCTGGCTATCGTTATCTCCCTGTTGTTCACCTATATATCGGTGTATATCTACAAAGCAAACCGCTGGATCGTCACCAGTGACAGCGTGACGCAAATTGCGCAAACGGGACTATTCAACCAGCAGACCAGCCAGTTGTCGCTTGCCAACCTGGAAGATGTTACCGTCGACCAAGATGGTATTCTGCAGACGGTCTTTGGATACGGCAACCTCGTGGTGGAGTCGGCTGGTGAACGAAGTAAATTTGTGTTTCCCTATTGTCCCAATCCACACGAATACGCGAAGAAGGTTATTGCCGCCCACGAAGAATATATCGCCACGAACCCAGAGGAAATGCGCGCCTTCAACCGCCCGCTCGCGAGCGTACAAAACTATAATCAACCGATTCCACCGAATATAACGATGCGCCGATAATAGCCGAACAGCGCGTTGTGTCTATTCGCTGAACGGATTGTTGCGAGCGTCTTGGAAGAGTGTTCGGACATTAACACTGTGGTCCTGCAGCGTTTGAAGTTTATTGACGACGTTCTGATCAATATGTGGTGATGCCGTGAGCTTGACCTCTGATTGTATTTGGTCGTTGGACGGCTGTGCGTTGTTGGCGGCGAGGATTTGCAATGCTACGAAGC
>CAZPPY010000073.1:0-5483 GCA_964588575.1 uncultured Candidatus Saccharibacteria bacterium | reverse complement strand
AAGTGACCACCGATATTACGTGCGTAAACTTCGGTGACATATCGCATCCGTGGGTCATCACTGAGGTGGTGAAGTGGATCGTCGGGGCAGGAAATATCCGGCGAGACTGTGCTAAACCTATGGGCCATGACCTTTGGAACGGCCGGATTGCGTGTTGCGCCCGCTGCGGCAATAATGTGCAGGTTGCCGCATTCCAGGAGTCTATCTAGCGCAGCGCTTGCGAGATGTTGGCCTCTAAATTCTTCTAGAATGGCCCTGCCGTCATGAGACAAAAGATTGGCGCTAAAGGTATCCTCGTCAATCGGGATATTTTTGCCAAAAATATCCTCATCATATGGCACATCTACGCCAAAGATACCTCCCGTCAAGCGGGATTAGGCTGTAGAGAGCGAATCCGACTATTCGTGTTCCCAGGCGGAAGATGTGCGCGAAGCCAGCGTCGTTAAAACGCTCGGCAACTTGTACGGCAAACTCTTCTGCTTCTCGGTTGAATCCGTTCGCACCGACTTCATCAAGTATCTTTTGGTTCTCGTTATAGAATTCTGCTGGATCCTCGATAAGATCAATCGTAAATTGGTTGTGTTGTGTACTGCTCATTTCTAAATCTCCTTATATATTCAATAGAACTAAAAAACCGCCTTGGATGGCGGTTTTTTCAGTAAGTTCGGGCTAATACATTATGAGCGCACAGAAGAAACCGCCATCGAGATGTCGGTCCACCAAGCTTGACTGGTCTGTGCCATAGTTGACATGCGTACTACTATAGCATACTTGTCAATACTGTCAAATAGTTTTGAAATACTCTTCCAGCTGCTTGGCCAGTTCTGCTACAGAATCAACAATGAAGTAGCCGTTGTGAAAGCTATACACTGCGGGGTTTTCCTGTATTGCCGCTTCTATCGTGAAGTCTCTGTTGTGCACATTCCTGTCTGTACTATGCCGTAACTCGCCAAACGAAGACATAAGCCCTGCTCCAAGCGCTTTGATTTCACCATTTTCTCTGATTAATCCGAACTCAATAGTAAACCACCACAGTTTGGCGACGATTTTCTCAATCGTCTCCCTATCGGCAGTCAGCATTTTCTTGGCGAAGACATTAACCAGACGCAACGTATCTTCGTGTAATAGAAACGGCAAATGGCCGAAAATATCATGAAACATATCCGGCTCCGGCGTAAAATCCAGCTCGTCCTTGCCTCGCAGGTATGTCGTGACAGGAAATTTGCCTTTGCCGATAAACCGCGCCCATTGCAGGGCTGACAGGTACCTGACTCGGGTGTTCGTAATCGTCCAGCCGCAGCCGCCAAGTTTTTCGTTCAGTTCCACAATCGTCGGTATGTGACCAGGATTGAACGCAATTCTATCCAGGCCTTGCCGGTATTCGCTGCAGGCATGCCGTTCGATATTCTTGAGCTGCCGGTTGAAAAGCAAGCTCCAAATTTCGTTTTGCTCTTGTGTCATATATTTTTCTCCATTGAAATTAAAAAAACGACCGCGGCGAGGCGGTCTTTTCAATGAGTTCAAATGGTATATTTAGGAGCGCACAGAACAAACCGCCACGAGGGTGCCGGTGTAATAGTAGTTACTCTTCTGCGCCATTGACATGAGCATTATAATACCACATCGTCCAATAGATGCAAGCCTAGAATCCACCTGATTCATATTCAGCCCATATATACGGGTCAAGGTAGCCATCGCCATGATGCATCCAAACATCGCCTTTCCTGGTGGTGTGCCAAACCTGGAATCCTGCAGTTTTATACCAGTCGACTAAGCCCAAATTGCCGCGTAAAACCGAAAGAATAACGTGCTCGCACCCATCCTGGGCTGCAGCATCAAGCATTTTCTCCAGCACCGCCCGGCCAAGGCCTTTTGGCGCGTCGTGAGCCCGAAATAAGTGCTGCACCTTGGCAACCCGTGTGCTTGTCCCCCTCTGAATTGTCATCGTGCCAGCTGCCATAATGTCTCCTCCAGGTCCGACCGATCCAATGACGCGTGTTTGCGAATCGAGCGCTGTTTCCTCAGCGCCTTCTTGAAGATAGTCTTCATCACGCCGTTCGTGGGTGAATGTTCCCGCATTGGCCAGTGCAACCTGGGCAAGTGCCGCACCGTATGACCGGGCGATTTCAGTGGTTTTGGGGAGCTCTCTTGGCTCGTATATTTCTCGGCTAAGTACTGTTTGCATGACATTCTTCAGATAACAGAAAAACCGCCTTGCGGCGGTTGCTTGCGATTGTAATGTAGTTACTGGTTAGTTTGAATACAAAGCAATACCGCCACAGCTAGTGCCGGTAAAATAAAACCGATTGCTTTGCATTTGAGCCATGTGCGTTAGTATACCGTATTCTTTCGAGAAAGGAAGGGCGATTTGTTGTTTATCTTGTTCAGGAACATGTTGTCAGTGAAAATTCTCACAAATTATTGCATTTGGTAACAGCAAATGATACCGTACTGGAAATGTTTGCACGTCATGACATATCACCAGCCGATCCGCTGCGAGAGCTGGAAACGACTCACCCTGACTATACCGAACTGCTTCGAGGGGTGCTCCAGAGCGATATCGGGATTACGCCCGCAGATGTGGATTACTTTCCTATCGCGTCCGGTGTTGTGGAATATCTGCGTGGCGGTAGCGGCGATTCAGCCTCGGGCGAAATTGGTACGGAAGAGCCCGAAGTTGCAATTGGGTATGGTATCAAACAGTTCTTGGAATCTTCTGGAGAGCCGCAAACCCGTATGGCCGGCCCCGATTACCAAATAAAACGCTATGATATGCACTGGCTGCCCCGCGGCGTTGTATGGATGGTACTAGAATCGCGTTTCGCATTTGATGTAGAGATTGGCGACCGTATGGGCCAACTCGTTGTGTCGCGCATCGTGACACCGTTCATTGGCGGCGAGCCGGTTGAAGGCCGCGCTACTTGCCTGCTCGACAGGGATGCTGTTCGTAACATAGAGCACCCGATCGTACAGTCGACTGGCATTGGCTTGGCCGACTCTGATCCTCGCTGCCCGAACTGACGAAAAACAAAAGCCCCGACATATCGGGGCTTTCCGCATAGTTTGGGAAGAACATCGCCAGTCCCGCCTGAGCGGGAGCCGAATTTATGTCGGCAGGCGCGAAAGAGAAACCTAAGCCAAAGGGTACCCAAGCTTTGCTTGGGGCCATGCACGGGTGCCTTATCTTTTAGTGAACTGCCGCTGCTTGCGGGCGCCGCGCAGGCCGAATTTCTTTCGTTCCTTGTCGCGGGGATCACGTGTCAGCAGGTCAGCACGCTTCAGCGTACTCTTCAAGTCTTCGTTCATGCTGGCAAGCGCTTTCGCGATGCCAAGGCGGATTGCTTCTGCCTGGCCGTCGTGGCCGCCGCCGGTGACGCGGACCGAGATGTCGTATTTGTTCTCAACTTCCAGCGTACTGAATGGTTGCGCCAGCTTGGCTACGAGGTACTTGCTGTCCGCGAAATATGCTTCAGCCGGCTTGTCGTTGATGGTGATGACACCCTTGCCGCTCGTCAAGCGAACGCGTGCGGTCGAACTCTTGCGACGTCCGAGCGTGGAAAAATAGTCGTTTTTCGCCATATTACTTTGCATCCTTTACCGATAGAACTACTGGTTTCTGCGCCTCATGCTTGTGTTCGGCGCCGGCATATACCTTGAGCCGTTCCAAGCGTGCATCGCGCAGTTTGTTGACTGGCAGCATGCCGCGAATGGCGTGTACCAGCACTTCGGTTGAATCTTTGCTGAGCTGTTCTTGCAACGAGCGTTGTTTGAGCCCGCCGGGAAAACCGCTGTGGTGATAGTACATTTTGTCAGTCAGCTTATTGCCGGTTACTCTCAATTTGTCGGCATTGATGATGATGACGTAGTCACCGGTGTCGATATGTGCGGTCACTTGTGGTTTGCCCTTACCGAGCAGCAAGCTGGCGGCGCGGGTTGCGATACGGCCGAGCGGTGCTTCAGTCGCATCGAGTACATACCATTTGCGGCTAATATCTGATGGCTTTGCGCTATATGTTTTCATTATTTAGTCTCCTTTGCGGAAACCGCTTTTGTTGCAGGGTTCCTGGCGGGAACTTTCTTGGTTGCAGTCTTCGGCACTTCGGCAGCTGGTGCAGCGGCTTTCAGGTCATCAACGAAGCTGACACGGGCCATTTGCGTATTGTCGCCGCGACGGACGCGGGTACGCTCGACACGCAGGTGTCCGCTGTTCCGGGTCGTCAGTTGCGGTGCGATTTCATCAACCAACTTATGAGCGCTGGCAATTGTCGACAGGCTGCTTATGACCTGCCGGCGGTTGTGCAGGTCGCCTTTTTTCGCTTTGGTAATCAGCCGCTCGACGTAAGGAACGATTTCCTTCGCCTTCGGCAGGGTTGTTTCGATCGATTCATCCCGAACGAGCGAGTCGGCGAGCCCTTTGATCAGAGCAGTTCGCGGACCTTTCTCACGCTGGAATTTACGACCTTGATATCCGTGACGATGCATATTACAGCTCCAGCTCTGCGAGCTTTTCCTTTACTTCATCCAATGCTTTGCTGCCAAAGCCTTTCAGTTCGCGCAGTTCTGCCTCGTTGAGGGCAAACAGATCGCGGATGGTATGGATGTCATTGTTAATCAGCGCATTCGCGGTGCGGGCGCTTAAGTTCAAATCTTCGATTGGAGTGTTGAGGACGGACGCTTCGTCGCCGCTGCGTTCGCCGCCATCCATCATGCTGCTGGTGTCGGACAGGTGTGGTTCGCTGGCAACACGCGTTTTACCGGCAAGCGCCGTGTACTGGTTGACCAGGATGGCAGACGCTTCTTCAAACGCGTCACGCGGAGTAATGGAGCCATTTGTCTCAACGGTAATGAGCAGTTTGTCGAAGTCAGTTGCCTGACCAACGCGGGTGTTCTCCACCTTATAGCGGACGCGGACAACCGGGCTGAACATAACGTCAAGCGCGATGTGGTCGCTTGGCTTCTTGGCGGTGCTTTCTTCGATGATACGATAGCCGCGGCCAACCTCGACAATGAGGTCGACGATAAGTTTGGCTTTTGGATCATCGATGGTTGCAATGACTTGCTCAGGGTTGACTACTTCAACATCGGCGTTAACCTCGATGTCTTTGGCAGTGACAACGCCCTTGCCTTGCTTAACGATGCGTAAGTTCTGCGGTTCGTCGCCGTAAACACGGAAATGAACACGCTTTAGATTTTGCATGATGTCAACGACATCTTCTTTGATGCCGGGAACAGTTGTGAATTCGTGGGTAACGCCTTCGATCTTGAATGACGTGACACCGGCACCGGCGATGCTGGAAAGCAGAACGCGGCGAAGTGAATTGCCAAGCGTCATACCGTAGCCGCCGTGCAGCGGCTCAATACTAAAGGTGCTGCTGGTCGAGCTCTGGTCGTCAACGGTCACGATCCCTGGTGTGTGAATCAAGTTTGACATAGTTTTGTACTCGCCTCCTTTAGCGTGAGTAATATTCGACGATTAGCTGTTC
>CAZPPY010000072.1:0-5539 GCA_964588575.1 uncultured Candidatus Saccharibacteria bacterium | reverse complement strand
CAGTGATGGATGTCATGCCGCCGCGTCCGGCGCAGGCTGCTCCTCAGCCAGCGCCTGTCGCTGCGCAACCTGCGCCAGCAGCAAAGCCGCCCGTACCGATATCTGCCCCACAGGCGGCTGCGCCGGCTAATCCAAAGCCGGAGCCGATCCACACGCCACCGCCCGAAGTGCCACGAACCGCGGAGCCTTCAGCCAAAGCAGACGCTCCCGCAAAGGAGTCGAAGAAAGACAAAAAACACGAGAAGCCGGCAGTCACCAAATCACCGAAGGCACCCGGATCAGGTGTTGGCATGGCAATCGCCGCGACGATTGTTATTGTTCTGGGCCTCGGCGCGCTCTTTGTCTATGCCTACTTGCGTACCAGCGGCGCCAAGCCCTGGTAGGATATACTAGGTACAAGCGAAAGTTGAGGATGCGCATGGCTGTGTTCAAAATGGCAAGGCAGAAGCTGACAAGCCCGGGTTCAGTAGGCGTGCTGCCGACCGATACGGTTTACAGCCTCGTTGCCCGGGCTGCAGATCAGGCGGCGGTTGCCCGGTTATACGAGGTCAAGCGCCGCGAGCGTAAGCCGGGCACGTTGGTTGCGGCCAGCATCGACCAGCTGGTTGGTTTAGGGCTCAAGCGCCGCTACCTGCAGGCAGTCGAACGGTATTGGCCGGGCGCGGTCAGCGTAGTGGTTCCCTGCCCGGAGCTCGATTATCTGCACCAAGGTCTCATGAGCCTAGCGGTACGGATTCCGGATGACAGGCAATTCCGTGAATTACTGGAGCAGGTGGGGCCATTATTAACAAGCAGTGCCAACCAGCCAGGTGAATCACCGGCAAACACTATTGCTGAGGCCAAAGCGTACTTTGGTGATACGGTTGATTTTTATGAAGACGGCGGTGACCTAACCGGCAGAGCGCCATCGACAGTCATCCGTATGGTTGACGACGCCGTTGAAGTGCTACACGAAGGTGCCGTAAACATTAATCCGGAAACGGGGGAGATAGAATCGTGACATTCGATGAGTACCAGAAACAGGCATTAACAACCGCCATACACCACGCCGATCCGCTGATGGATAAGACGATCTGGGCCATGGGCATTTCGGGCGAAGCCGGAGAAGTGCTGGAAAAGTGGAAAAAGATTGTCGCCTACAAAGACGGCGTTATCAGTGATGATGATTTGCATGAACTCATGAAAGAGCTTGGCGACGTCGTGTGGTATATCGCCCTACTGGCGCACAGCCTGGGATTGTCGTTTGATGACATTATGAATCACAATCTCAAAAAACTTGCCGATCGCAAAGCCCGTAGCGTTCTCAAAGGCGCCGGCGACAATCGCTAGCAGGCTTTTCATCATTCTCTTCGCTATATATTGGTACGAGCGTCGGATTTGCCTGAACAAAATCGGCAAATATCGCTGTAGTTTGCTGCGGGCTGAGATTCAGTGCGACTTGCCATATGCTGCCGGGACGATCTATGCCGGGAACTTCGGATTTGCCAACAATCAGCACGGGCATGCGGCTCTGATCAGCATGCTGCAGGATCTGTTGCTGCCGCTGTTCCGACAGGCAGCCGTCGATTACGATGCCAGTCGCTGCAAACCATTCCGCTGCGCTTTTTCTGCGCGCGGCAAGAAGCCGGGGCGTGTTCATGTCGCGCCATAATCCGGCGGCTGCTGGGAGTGATTCGAGATGTCCGGCTGTATGGCTGTAGCGGACCGTCGCGGCTGCCCCGAGGCACTTTAACAGTGCGGCTACTGTCCGGTCTCGTGCGCTTTCGCCGTCTGCCGATTCACAGCCCGCTAGGCTGCTGGTGAAATACAAAATGTTCGGCTTGTTGGCCACTAGCTCTGAAATTCCTTCCGCAGCCATTCGTCCAGGCTGCCGCCGCCTCCGCCGGCCATTCCGACAACCATGGCGCCGTCATCCAAATGTTTCTGTATGACATGTTTGAGCGCTTGTCCTGCTTTGGCCGGCTCAGCAATTTCGGGATTGCTCAGGTGGCTGATTAACTCCTCCGGTGGAATAATGCGTAATGCCGGATCTTCGCGCGCCAGATAGCTCGGCAGCCAGTAGACTTTGGCGGCGCCGGCAAAGCAATCATGATAGTCATGCATCATATATTGCTGGCGCCGGTTCGTGAGCGGTTCGTACAGGATGACGAGCGGCTGCTTGTGCCGGGCGGCAATTTCAAGGGCGACACTCATCGCGCCGCGAATTTTGTCCGGCGTGTGCGCATAGTCGGAATATAGGTTTGGGACGAGTTGTTCCATGCGCCGCTGTGTCCCGGGAAAATTATTGATATGTTTCAACAATGTTTCAACTGGCGTGCCCGTTGCGCGCTGCACCGCTTGACATGCCAGCCAGGCGTCCAGGCGGTTATAGAGACCATCCAGGTGGATGAGCTCGTGGTTGTCTTCCCATGTCAGGGTGGTGATGCCGGCCGAGATTTGCAGTTGCAGGTAGTCGGCATCATCTTGCCATAAAATCGTGTGCTTGCTCTGGCTGATAAACTCCCGGAACGCCTCCTGGTAATCTTCGCGCGTCGGGAAGATCTCGTGGTGATCCCATGAAACGCCGGAAATAACACTAATGGAGGGTTCAAATGCCAGGAAATTTCGGTCGAACTCATCGGCCTCGTATGCAAAGTACTGTGATTCTGGTTCGTACTGACCCATGTCGCCAAAAGATATCTTGGCGCCGACTGACCAGCTGACTGGTACGCCGATTTGCGTGAATAGCCACACAACCATGGCGGTCGTGGTAGTCTTGCCGTGGGTGCCGGCAATGGCGATGAGCTTTAGTTTTTTACTCTTAATGATGTAGTTCAACAGTTCATCGCGTTTACTGGTTTTAATATCTTGTTCTTTACAGAACTGTAATTCAGGCGCGTTTGGATTCTCGAGCGGAATGGCCGAAGAATAGACAAGCCAGTCGATTGGATTGCCTTCATGCGCGCGGACGATGTTTTCGCGCGTCTGACCGATATGGATATCAGTGATGCCGTGTTTCTTCAGGTAGTCGATATACTGCGAGGACTGTTTATCGGAGCCGGAAACGGTAAAGCCCGCCTGTTTAGCGATCAGCGCCAGCGGTCCGATTGCTGTTCCGCCGATCCCGGAGAAGAAGATATGCATACTTTCAGTCTAGCATGCGATAGCGGCATTGACTGCCGCCGTCAGGCATGGTATTACGGATGTATTCATAAGTGGGGGCAGTCCGTATGACTCGTAGCAACAAAAATTTTTCACCTGACCCTGGTAAACACATTACGATGTACGAAGGTTATGCCGAGGGTGACGAAGGTGATAGCAGGTATTTTCAGGGCTCAGAGATGCTCTTTCATCGTATCGTCGCGGAGCTGGAGCACCGGGGTTATCCGCCCGAGCACATTGACCGGCTTTGGGCGTTCGGACATGATGGTGCTCTGGAACGAGAAGGCAAATTTCCGGATACGATCGACAGCCTTCAGCTGTTGCCAATGAGTACACTGCGCAGAGATGTGAAGGAAGGCGGATGGACGCTATTTGATGAGGCTTGGGGCGAGTACGGCTATACGACACAGGGGCAGGTTATACCGACGGTAACAATTTGCTATCCGGAAGCGTTTGGCCGGGTTGTTGAGAACGATCAGGAGAGCTATGTGGTTGAAGAACCATACCGCACCGGCGAAGCGGTGGTACTGGAAGTCGAACTGAGCACCGTGTTCCGCTAGCACCTTCCACCACCCTGTATAATCATATGCAGCATGGACACGCGGCGCTGGTATAGGGTATGGAAGCGGGTTCGGGTAATCCGGCCCTGGTACTTCTTGCTGGCGGCGCTCGTAACAGGCGCCGTGTGCGTGGTAGTGATGCGCCAAAACAATCTGCACATGGCCGGGTTGCGGGACGCAGTCTATGTCGCTGACCAGCAGGGCGGCGATGTCCAGCAGGCGCTCCAGGCGCTCCAGGTATATGTGACGTCGCACATGAATACCGATCTTTCAGCCGGACCAAATGCGCCGTATCCGCCAATCCAGCTGCAGTACACATACGATCGTGCAGTGCAGGCGGCAGGCGAGCAGGCGTCAACAGCCAACGCGAAAGTCTATACCGATGCTCAAGCCTATTGTGAGCGCCAGGATCCAACTGATTTCTCGGGACGCAACCGTGTCCCATGTGTGCAGCAATATGTCCAAAATCATGGGGTTGCACTGCCAAACATTCCCGATAGTCTCTATAAGTTTGATTTTGTGAGTCCCGTCTGGTCGCCCGATCTTGCCGGCTGGAGCCTGCTGCTCACGGTATTCTTCGTACTTGCTGCCGCCAGTTCCTGGCTATTGCGCCGCTTGATAAAACGGCGCGCACATAGCTGACGGTGCATGATATAGCCGCTACCGTCTACCGCAAAAGGATAGACAGCCAATGAAAAGCCGGACGAGTTGTCCGGCTTTTCACCACTGTAATATGGTTCCTATTTATTGTTCGTTGTATTGTTCGAGTTTTGAAGGTTGTTTGATGAAGAGCTGTTTGTTGTGGTACTACACTTCTGACCATTCGGGTTTTGCTGCTGGAATTGGGTGACAGCTTTTGCTACCTGCCCATCGGACTGCAAGTTTTCCCAGAAAGTAATCTCAGTCGTATTCACTACCATCCGGTCGTAGGGCATGTGGAGTTCACAACCAAGCTTGACGAGTGAAACGTTCTGGTTCTGTGTTGATTGTGTAGTTGAGGTGCTGCTTGAACTTGACTGCAAGTAGTACACATTTGTCAGTACCAGATAATCTTTGTTGAGTGCCTGCACGTTGCCGAAGTACACCTGGCCGGTATTTAGGAAAACAGCTTGCAGCTTCGAGCGATCCACATACTTAGCCTGGGAAGCAGGCGATGATGCATAGATAAACCAGACGACGGCAGCGACGAGCAAAGCAACGACAAACAGCAGGACGTTTGTGCCGATCCGGCTGCCCATTGTCAGCAGATCTTGCTTACCCGCATGCCGCTTACCGCTTCGGTCGCTGTTCTTTGGCGGTTCAACCGTTTCGGGAGGCATAGCAGGCCGCACCGGCTGCGGTTGGCTTGATATTCGGTTCATGAAATCCATGGTCGCTTCTTCTCCCCACATTAACAATTTAGAGTCTATTGATACGTTACTTAGTGTAGTACATCGATTGGACCGAAGCAATACGGTTATGCTAGGGTTAGCTATCAGCCAATAGTCCTTAGCTGTTAGCAATTGCAGCTACTACAAGGCCATCGTCTATCAGCTATGAGTCATCTCTTCGGTCGACAGAGGTAATGCTTAGGAAAGGGGTGGCAACCTGTTGACAAACAAAACCGCCTCAGAGTATGTTTAGGGTACCACCTAACATTTAAGAGAGGGAGACCAATTACATGGCATACAAGCACACGAATTCAAAAGGCGTAACATACTACCTGAACTCAAAGAAGGTTACCCTTCGTGGCGGCAAAGAGCAGACAATTTACTACTTCTCTAAGGACGAGCGCCCGGAAGGCACTGATCTACCGGCAGGCTTCGTCGTGAACGAAAACCCACGCAACGGCTTCCTGA
>CAZPPY010000071.1:0-5549 GCA_964588575.1 uncultured Candidatus Saccharibacteria bacterium | reverse complement strand
GCCTGCTACAATAAACCTAGCTGGCAGAAACGACCTAAATATCGCTACAATCGCACATATTGCGAAACAAAACGAAGGCAGCGGTGAGGTCGTGATTTCACTCCACAACCATGACTAAAGGTGGGCACCTCTAATGAATCCTCAAGCGCCAAATCAGTTTAATCCGATCGTGCATCCGCAACAGCCGGTGGCTCCACCAACGCCGCCGACATATCCGGGCTACGCGCCACGTACCGCCCAGGATGCAGCTGGCGAAACTGCTTTCCAGACAACAAACCAGGCGCTGCACTATCATCCACAGATGCAGCCCGCTCCCTCCGCGCCGCAAGCCGCACAGCCAACAGTACAGGCTAAAACCAACCCGAACAGCACCCAAAACATGCTGCAGCTGGCGGAAGTCCGCGACGGAATTGTTATTATGAACGACGGGTCGTTCCGTTCGGTTATCATGGTCAAATCGATCAACTTCGACCTCATGAGCCCACAGGAGCAGGAAGCGGTGGAATATTCGTATCAGGGATTCCTCAATTCACTGTATTTTCCGATCCAGATCTTCATTCGTTCCCAGAAAGTCGACCTGCAGCCGTATATCGAGAAACTGGATAAGATCCGCACCGAACACGACAATATGCTGCTGGCTATGCTGATGGAAGACTACATCAATTACATCGACCAGCTGTCACTGCAAACCAACATTATGGACAAGAAATTTTACGTAGTTATTCCGTATTTCCCGGTGACTGACGTACAGAAAGCATTGACACAGAGCAAGGATTTCCTGACGGGCTTGAAAGGCCTGTTTGTTAATAAAGAACAGCACGTGACTGTCAATGAAGCCGATCTGGAAAAGGCCAAAAATGAACTGCGTAACCGCGTGCAAGCGGTGTTGTCGGGGCTCATGCAATGCGGCATCCAGGGATTGCCGCTCGATACACAGGAGCTTATCGAGCTGTACTACGACACCTACAACCCCGACACGGCGACGCGCCAGCAACTGAAGAACCTGAATGACTTGACGACGGACGTGGTTACGAAGGGCCTGGGGGCCGCCCCGCAGGCACACTTACAAAGGGAGCTGCAATGAGCTGGTCAGTCATTAGTCGTCCTTGGCTAGTAGCCGAGCAAGGGCCTTGGGTTGTCTGCTATCAGCGAACCGCTACCCGCTGTACGCGAGCAATCCGGAGGATTGCCTGATGGCACGAAAGCCGAAAATCGATCCGGTAGCTATCGCCCAACAACAGCGGGCGACTGAGGAGCAAGAGGTACAGGCGGCGTTCCAGAAAGGCGTCACTGCGCTTCGCGACTTCATTGCGCCGAGTTCCATTGAATTGTTCAGCACATATTTCCAGCTCGGGACGCGCTTTGCGCGGTCCTATTACGTCTATGGCTACCCCCGGCAGGTCTACACCGGCTGGCTATCCAGTATGGTGAACCTCGATGAGGTGATCGACTTGTCGATGTATATTTATCCGGTGGAAAGCCAAGTGGTCCTGGAGAACCTGCGCAAAAAAGTGACGCAGCTCGAGGCTGGCATTCAGATTGACGCCGAAAAAGGCCGCATACGCGACCCGCAAAAGCAGGCGGCTATCATGGACGCCGAGGAAATGCGCGACAAGTTGCAGGTCGGGGAAGAGCGCTTCTTCCGCTTTGGCCTGTATTTCACCATTTACGCATCATCATTGGATGAATTAGAGTTTGTTTCGCACAAGGTTGAATCGTTGCTCGGCCAGCAACTTATCTACAGCAAGGCGGCGACGTCACAACAGGAGCAGGCGCTCAACAGCACCGTGCCGCAATTTACCGACCAGCTGCAGGTCCGCCGCAATTTCGCAACGGGTGCGCTATCCACCAGTTTTCCGTTTACGTCGGCCGACCTGACGCAAGACAACGGCATTCTCTACGGTATCAACATGCATAATTCCGGCCTTGTTATCTTTGACCGCTTCTCACTAGAGAACAGTAACTCTGTCGTTTTTGCTACATCCGGTGCCGGTAAATCGTTCTCTGTCAAACTGGAGGCGCTCCGCAGCATGATGTTCGGTACGGAGATTTTCATCGTCGATCCTGAAAATGAGTATCAGCGCATGGCCGATGCGGTAGGCGGCGCGTATGTTCACCTGAGCCTCAACAGCACGACACGGATCAACCCGTTTGACTTGCCGAAGGTTATTGATACCGAGGAGGCAAACGACGCCCTTCGGAGCAATCTCATCACTCTGCATGGCCTATTGCGGCTGATGATGGGCGGCGCCCAGGCACAATTGCTCGGCGGCAACTCCACTCTCGTCCCGGCACTGACGCCGGCCGAAGAAGCCGATCTGGATGCGGCGCTGATCGAAACATACGCCAAAGCCGGCATCACCAATGATCCACTGACGCACACTGGCGTTCCGCCGACGATCGGCGACCTATACGACACTTTGTTGCATATGGGCGGCTTTGGTCCGCAACTGGCACAGCGCTTGCGCAAATATACCACTGGTACATTCGCTGGTATCTTTAGCCAACAGAGCAATGTGTACATCGACAACCCTTTGGTTGTTTTTAATATCCGCGACCTGGAAGATGAACTCCGGCCGGTTGCCATGTATATTGTTCTGAACTACATCTGGAACAAGACAAAGGCCGACCAGAAGCGCCGCCTGCTTATCGTCGACGAGGCTTGGCAGCTAATGAAATATGAAGATTCTGCTAACTTCCTGTTCAGCGTTGCCAAGCGTGCCCGCAAATACAACCTGGGTATTACCACTATTACGCAGGATGTGGAAGACTTCATGGGTTCCAAGATGGGACGGGCAATTGTGAGTAACGCCAGCATGCAGTTCCTGCTCAAGCAATCACCATCAGCCGTGGATATATTATCTGACGTCTTCAAGCTGACAAGCGAGGAGAAAAAACGCCTCAGCCAATTCCCAGTTGGGCAAGGTTTATTCTTTGCAGGACAGAACCACGTACATATTCAGGTCATCGCCAGCCCGACTGAAACGGGTTTGATCACGACTAATCCGGCACAAGTCCAGCAGATGGGCGCCGGGCAGGGTGAAATCAGCCAGCCGCAGGGGACGATTGACCTGGACAACCGGCTCTATCCTGGGTCAGCGAACGCGTGAAGGTATAGTACAATAAGGTCATAAACAAGACTGTTAGGAATGGTTCAGATAGCCGATAGCGAAACGGACTTACCGGGCGCGGATAAACGGGCGGCGGATGATTCGGCCGCGCCGTCTGGCGCTGCCAATGCAAAAGCGGCGTCACGCGCAGAACTGCAGGATGCCGAAGAGAGGGCGGGCGGCAGCACATCCAAAAATGCGAGTGACAAGCCGTTATTCAATGTCCGGGACGAAGGAAAACCCTCGCGGCGCGGCCGTATCCTGAAACTCGCCACCGGTGGGTCTAAATGGAAGCGGGCCTCAATTGTTGCGGGACTGCTTGGTGGCGGGACCGGCGGCGCATTGCTGCTCTTTTCATTCCTACAGCCACTGCAAATCACTTCACTCATAAGCGGACTAGACCTGCACTTCGGCGCGACGTCCTCATTCGCTGAATCGACCATGACCAATGATCTGCTGAACGACTACATTGCGCACGCAGTCCTGCCCGGCCTGAAGGCCGGCCGGTGCCGGAGCACTATTTCTGCAGGCTGTGTGGGCGCTATCAAGGGTGACGGACTCGTCGCCCGGCTGTTTAAAGCATGGGACCAACGCGGACTGGAACGGGTCATGGCCGGAATGGAGAATCAGGGCGGAAAGTGGGTACAGGTGCGGGAGGGCGTTACGTTTGGCATACGCTCGGGTAAGCTATACGCCGCGCAGGGAGGTAAGGATGTACTTGGTAACTCGGCGCTAGAGGATGTGATGAACGGAAAGCTGTCCCTCTTCGATCCAAAACTGGAAGTTGGAAGCGTCACCGAAAGAGACACCTGGAAGGCTGCCCGGACGGCGCTCCGCAATTCGTTTAAAGATGCCAGCCTATGGGACCGGACGTTTACGCGCTTCCGGGCGATCCGGTTACTGAGCGCCAAATACGGTATCAAGTGGTGTCGTATCGCCTGCGACGCACGCGATACGTTCCATGCTACGGTCGCCGAGAAGAAGCTCGCGCTAAAGACTGCTTTCATCGAAAACGTTATCAAGCCGTTTTCTGAGAAATGGGGAACGATTC
This sequence comes from uncultured Candidatus Saccharibacteria bacterium, assembly GCA_964588575.1. GTDB lineage: Bacteria > Patescibacteriota > Saccharimonadia > Saccharimonadales > UBA4665 > JANWHZ01. The sequence goes on along the minus strand of CAZPPY010000071.1, from coordinate 1,388 downwards.
TGCTCTGCGCCATCGGCGGCTCGGCGGATTGCGCGACGGCCCTCAATAAGATTCAGCCAGGGGCTAATCCCCCCGGCGAACCAATCGTCGGACCCGAATCGGAGATTGCCAGTGGTGCCGAAGCGGCTTTCGCCGAAGCGGCCATAGAGACCAGCGCAACACCGCTTGAGAAAATCCTGGAAACCCCTGAGGCTCAGGAGATTCTCCTGAAAAATGCCAGCTTCTTTGATGTCGCGCTCGAACATATATTGGCGCCGATATTCGGCGAAACTTTGTCCAAAGTCGCGATTAAAGCCATTCCGGTGGCTGGATGGATCATACTTGCCGCGGACATTTTACGTGGACTTGCGCACTTAGGCCCGATCCTCAAGGCTGCAAGCTTTGCCATGAACGTATTAGGCGCGGTACAAATGTATACAATGTACAAGACTGTTAGCGCGGAATCGATGAGCGGGCACATGGACCCCATCGAACTTGGCTCGTATGTCAACGGACTTCACACGAACATCAGCGGCTCGCCGAACAATCAAGCGGATGCCACTACAACGCCACTCTACGGGTATGTTTTCAACGGCACTGCCCCGACTAACACGAATTATCGTTGCGATGATGGATCAGCGGTGCCCGACGGCAAACTGGTATGCCCCGAGGAAGTTCTCAATAGAGGTACCGGCTGGGCGAACGACATCAGTAGTGTGGCAAACTTCATTCCCGGCATTGTCGGCATCTCCGACCTCATAGGACACCTTGAAGACGCTGTTGGTTGGCTCGTCGGAGGATTATTCAATGTGACCTGCAACTCGGTACTCAACCCGCCATTCCTCAACGGCGGCCCCGGCACTTGCCCGTATGCGGTTAAACAGATGGCCGGCGGCGTACAACAGGTTGCCAGCTGGCTGATGCAAAAGGTCATATCATCGCCATTTACGGGCGATATGAGCGGCGGACGTGTCTTTGACATGATTGCCGCCGGCGATGACGCCGCCCAGAACCAGGTGTGTCAGATGTCCATGGGCTGTGCAAAGCTCACAAACCAGCAGGTGTCGGATATCCGGAATCTGATGACAGCAGACCAGAAAGCCCAATTTGACAGCCAGCCGGTTTTTGCCCGCATATTCAGCACAACAACGCCATACTCGCTTGTCTCAAGACTGTCGCTTACCATGCCTACAAACCTGCAGATGGCCGCAGGCGACGCCGCCAATATGATCAGCTCGCCGCTTAGTCATATTACGAACGTATTCTCCAGCATCTTTGCGGGTAATAAAATTTTTGCAGCGGCACAGCCAGCCGACGATCCGTTCGGCATTCCTCAGTATGGCTATACAGCTGATCAAATCCCGTCGGATCCGGAAGCCTATTGGGATACTCATTGTGAAGGGAAAGAT
>CAZPPY010000070.1:0-5629 GCA_964588575.1 uncultured Candidatus Saccharibacteria bacterium | reverse complement strand
CTGTTTTCGCCGTTTCCGGCTCATCAGTGCGGATACGCATCCGCAGAACAGAAATACATTGCGAAAAAGAGTTGGGTAAGGACGGCGTGATAGCCGATTATGATACCATCGCCAAAGCGACGACACCAAAACCTCCTCAGGGGGAGGCCCGTCAGGGAATCCAGACGGACCTCCAAGTTTGTGAGACTACATGCTACGGTCACCGGCCCGATAGGCCAGCCAGGTTGGAATAGCGCCGGCGCCTGCAATAGCAAGCCCGATCACAAGGAAGATTGCAGCGATCACATCGACTCCGATCTTCCCTTCGGCGGTAACTGCAGAGCTGGAATATCCAGCAACGAAGATTACCACGGCCAACGCCACAAATACCAGGCTGGTCACTGTCGCCCAGATGGCACGACTCCTGACATCTCGCATACTTACCTCCCATTGAAGTTTCCGCTGGCAACCTGCCACCGAAAAGTAACCACCTACGTGCGTAGGTGACTTCTTTCCGGTGGCAAACTTTTTCGCAATGTCAAAGAACCTCTGTTTTCGGCCTTTTGGCCTCATCAGTGCGGATATACATCCGCAGAACAGAATTACAGGACTTGTGTATTGGCGATGCGCCACAGACGAGCCGTGCACACAGCCTTATCATATTGCTATGAAAAACAAATGCGTGCACCCCGACGGCATTGACTACGCTACCGGAAAAGCCCGAGAGTAAACCACGCCATCAACCCGCAAACCGTGATCTCGATAAGCGTCAACGCCGGTCCGATAATACAGCCGATTAAGATCTGCTCCGGTATATCGGCGTCAACAAACTCCTTGAGAGTTTCGATCGGGTGGATGCCGTGATTGCGAACTACCCAGTAAAGGACAATAGCGTGCCAAACGACAAAGACAACTGCCGCAAAAACAGCGTACGCGACGTTGTCCGGGATCAATGGATGTTGCATTGTTAACTCCTTCCATCGCCGCCGGGGGTACACACAGAGCTCCCTATTGGAGCACGGACATTCCCGATACACGGAGCTGTCCGCGCCCCAATAGATACACCAAGTCTTGTCAATGTACTACAAGCCACCTCTGCAGCTGAATACGGAGGTACATTATACAAGTTTTACTCTAAAAAGTCAATAACGTCTACCACTGTAGCACCTCGTGCTTGTAGAATGTAAGCGTTACCGCTATGCTATCGATATAGATAAACAACAAGGAGCTCTATGGTCAGCACATTACAACCGTTAGATGCACAGCTCGCAAAAGTGTACAAAAACAGGCTGGATTTACCCGAAAATGCCCGAAAAACATTGGTCAACTGGTCACCCTGGCTCAGCCTAATTGCCGGTGTACTGATGCTCGCAGCAGCGGCCAGCATTTGGAATTGGGTTCATCTCACGTCCGGGATCGTTGATTATGCAAATAGCCTGGCGGCAATTTATGGCGCTTCACCCGTTGTTACCAATGATTGGTCACTGATGCTCTGGGTCAGCTTCTTTGTCCTGCTTGGCGAAGCCGCTGTGTATCTGCTGGCCTTTCCGGGTTTACGCGCCAAACAAAAGCGCGGCTGGGACATGCTGTTCTATGGCGTTCTCCTGAATCTCGTCTACGGCGTAGTCGTTCTGTTTACCACTTATGGAGGCTTCGGCAGTTTGATTGGGACATTGATTGGTGCGGCAATCGCCTTTTACTTTCTCTATCAGGTACGCAGCCACTACAAAGAAGCCAAAGCTTCTAAATAACTAAGCCTTCGCCTGCGAAGTCTGTTCCAGCTCAGCCCGGCCTTGCTTAAACAGGCGCGCCATCCAAGTGAGCTCGGCATAGAGTTTCTGGAGACTCTTGGTATACCGGGGTTCGAATTCCGGCTTCATGACACCATTTTCGTCGAAGATATCCTGTACCCGTGGAAAATATACGTCCCACGAGAGAACAACCAGCCCCGTTTCTCGGATCGCAGGCACGAGTGATTCAATTGCCCGCGTACCGCCCCAGTTGCCGTCGCTAACCCCTGCAAATGCCACCGGCTTGTGATTATAATTCGCGAGCTCGCTATCCAGCATGCGTTTCAATGACCCCGGGAAACTGTGATTGTATTCCGGCGTCACAATGAAGAAGGCATCAGCTTTGGCGGTGATTTCGCTGTAACGCGGATCTTTACCTTCCGGATCGTTGCCATCACCTGGGAAATTGAACTCTTTCGGATCAACAAAAATAATTTCTACATTTGGCTGCTTCCGCCCAAAGTCAGCAATCCAGCGTGAAGCCATTATTGACCGGCGCCGCTCGCGCGTTGTTCCTTCAAGTACTGCAATGGTAATCTGTTCTTCCATGCCTGACATTCCTCTTATTCTTATAGCATTTTAGGCCATTGGCGGCTCAAGCGCACGTATCTGTGTGTGGTTGAGCCCGTAATAATGGGCAATCTCGTGCCAGAGCGTATGGCGGATTTGTTCCTGCAGCTCCGGCACGCTATTGGCGGCCAGGCAGAGAGGATTCTTGAACAGCGTGATTTTATCTGGAAACAGCCGAGTCGTGCCCTGCCGCTGCGTCAGTGGCACGCCTTCGTACAGGCCGAAGAGCGTCTGGTCGTGTCGCAACGCCAGCTTTTGCCGCTGCTCCGGCGTCGGATCATATTCGTACAGCATTGCGACATTTTGGACGCGGTCGGTGTGTTCTTTCGGCAACGTCAGCAGCGCCTCATCAATCAATCGCTGGAACTCTTCATCGCTTACCTGCACCATATGTAATGCCTACTTTTTATAGACTTCTGGATATAGTGCCTTGGTCGTTTCATCGATTTCGTGGCGAAGCTGCGGGAACGGAACGCCTTCGCGGGCGGTGACGCCCTCCAGAGACCAGAAGAAGCGCTCAGAGTAACTCCATCCACAGGTTGGCGGCATACCGTATTCCAACATCTCGACGTAATCAATATCCAGCATTTGCGCCTCGGCATCACCAGAATCGCGAAGTTTTTGCTGTTCGATGAAGCGGTTGAGCTGATCAACCGGGTCATTTAACTCTGTGTAGCCATTGCCCATTTCCGTGCCAGCAATCACTGGATGAAACCGCTGTGTGACACGGGGATTCTCAGGGTCTTGCTTCGCTAGTGGCGATATTTCTACTGGCTCATGTATCAGCCAAAACGGACCGGCCGATTGCTTGCGTATGAGTTTCCAGACGCTGTCCATAGCCCGCAATTGGTTGACGTCGCCGTCAAGATCGACTTTGTTGTCGGCCAGGATTTTCTTCATCTGTTCGAGGTCCGGGTTAAAGACATCGACACCGAACTTTTCGCGCATAATGTCGGCGTATTTCACCACCGGCCACGGCTGATCGAGATTAACATCAAATTCGCCAACTTTGAACCGCAACGTGCCCCATGTCGCCTGTGCCACGATTTTCATCATCTCTTCATACAGCTTCATGCCGTCATGATAGTCTTCGTAGGCAGCGTAGCTCTCGAACGCGATGTGCTCAGGGAGATGCTCATCAGAGTAATTTTCGTTTCGGAAGCGGGGGCCAATGTCGTAGACTTTCTCGAAACCAGCCCCGATTAAGCGTTTGAGCGGCAATTCGTGGCTAATACGGAGGTAAAAATCCTGGTCCAGCGCGTCCATGTGCGTCACAAACGGGTTGGCATCGGCACCACCTGTGGTGTGTTCCAGAACGGGGATATTGACTTCGAGAAAGCCATGATCGTTCAAGAAATCGCGCGTGGCTCGCCAGAAGCGACTGCGACGAACAAAACGCTCGCGGACATCCAGATTTACGTTCATGTCGACGTAACGCCTACGCAGGCGCTCTTCTTTGTTGGTGAAGCCTTCTTGGGCGGTTGGCATTGGTCGGAGTGACTTACTCAAAAGCCGCAAGCGATGCACTTCTACTGAAATCTCCCCAGTTTGGCTTTTTATAACTGACCCTTGCGCCTGCACAAAATCGCCCACGTCGAGCAGTGGCAGCTCCGCCATCCCTAGTTGGCTGACGCTGTTGTTGAGTGGTTCAACCTTATCGGCAGTCAAAAATAACTGCAACGATCCTGATACGTCACGGATCAAGATAAAAGCCAACTTGCCAAACTTGCGGATATTCATGATCCGCCCGACAACACTCACGTCATGGCCTTGCAGGGCGTCAAATTGCGCCGTAATATCAGCCAATTGGTTAGTCCGTTCCACCGTCGCCGGGTACGGGTTGATGCCTAGGTTTTTCAGTTCGCCTAATTTGCGCAGCCGCTCGTCACGATAGTCTTTTAGTGTTGCCATCGGCTACAATTGTATCTGATCGTAAGGGGTATTGTACAGAACAAAGCAGCGAGCGTGATAAACGGCTCGCTGCATGATTATTTCAATTGTACTGTTTAAGCAATTTCAGTGATGGTGTATACCGCCGTCTCAACGGGTGTTTGGATCTCGATTGCTTCACCGATACGCTGGCCAAGTAACGATTTGCCGATCGGCGATTCGTCGGAGATCTTGCCGGCCAGCGGATCGGCCTCAACCGTACCGACGACCTGGAACTCCTTGGTCTTGCCATCTTTGTTCTTGAGTTTTACCTTTGAGCCAAGCTGGACCTTGCTGTCATTTTTCGGCGACTTAATAATCTGCAGGTTTTGCAGGATGTGCTCTACTTCGGAGATACGCGCTTCGTTTTTTTCCTGATCAGCGCGTGCAGATTGGTATTCAGCATTTTCAGAGAGGTCACCAAACTCGCGCGCCGTTTTGATGCGCTCGGCAATTTCCGTACGGTCGGCAGTCAGTTGCGCTAATTCCTTTTTCAGTTCATCAGCACCGTCCTGGGTAAGTCGAAACATTTTTTTCAGCATAAGCGTTTACGCTCCTTTTATTACATTTATCTGCGCCTACCGAAGTAATTGCAGCTCAAATAAACTTCTCAATAGCCCTCGCACGACCTATACTCCCAGCAGCTTCAGCAAATCGTCTTTGGACAGCTGCTGAGCTGTATCGCTCGTGCGCGCTTTGTACTCGTACGTTCCGGCGGCGGCCGTCTTGTCGCTCATAACTACTCTGTGAGGAATGCCGATAAGGTCCGCATCGGCGAACTTTTCGCCGGCTCGTACGTCGCGGTTATCATATAATACCGGAACCCCTTTCACTGTCAATAAGGAATATAACTCATCCGCTTCCTTAAGAGTAGCGTCACTTGCACCAATACTGGCAAGATATACACGGTACGGTGCGACATCTTCCGGCCAAGCAATGCCTTTGTCGTCATGAAATGCTTCGACAATGGCCGCCATGGTGCGCCCAATACCAATACCGTAGCAACCCATGTAATATTTCTGGCGCTTGCCCTGCTCGTCGGTATACTCCGCGTCGTGCATGAGATTAGTGTAGTGATAGCCGAGCTGGAAAATATTGCCGACTTCGATACCCCGTTTTTCAACCAATTCGCCGCCTTCGCGGCTGAACATACCAGGTTGCGCGAGCGCCACATCGCCTTCGATATCGGGCTTCCAGTCGCGGTCGATGTTGATATTCAGTAAATCTCGATTCTTCTTGTTGGCGCCACCGTACATATTTTTGACGGTTCGCATACTGGCATCGGCCACGATTACGACTTCGTAGCCCGTTTTCTTGCCTTTTTTGACGGACAATGACTAACGAGCATTCATAGTTTTGGC
>CAZPPY010000069.1:0-5812 GCA_964588575.1 uncultured Candidatus Saccharibacteria bacterium | reverse complement strand
ATCTACAATGCCGTCGATGCGCGCCCAGGGCTGGCCCAACTGCACCAATTCGGCATCATGAGCACGATAAGAATTGCCGCGTGCAAGCATTAGTAACGATTCAAGCAGGTTTGTCTTACCGCTGGCATTTGGTCCGACGATTATATTCACTCCCGAAGTAAACTCAAAAGAGTCGTCCGAATATGACCGAAAATGCTGTAGCCGAACATTTTGAATCATTGCCGGAAAACAAATATACCTAGGACAACACCAAAATCAAGAATAAACAGGCACGTCTGCGACAAAATAAGCTGTCTCTGTTTGTTCAGTAATCCGTAAATAAGCCAAACTCCGGACATGGCCGCATAGGCCCCCCAGGTAAGAATTGAGACACCATCAATTCGTCGCTGCGTCCATACAATCAACAATTGCGGAATTGTTAGCATCGGCGTCACCAGCGCAACGAGATACATCCCGTTATCAAATGCGACTCGCACAGGAGTACGATGAGCAACAGATGGAATACGTCTTTTATTTTGTCTCGCCATACTAACCTTATTTTATCAGCCCTACGTTTAGTTGGACACACCTTTGACCTATCGGAACATGTTCTTCATGCCTTAAACCGAGCATCCCCCATTCAGTCATTTCCGCGCAAGCGGGAATCTAGTCCAATAAAACTCTAAACAATATTCAAAACGCTCTAAACTGTTTGAAGTATTTGATTATGAGAACTTCTGGATTTGTTTTATATTTGGATATTCGTGCCTAGGATTTAATCTCTCTAGCCAGATTCCAGATTACGACTTGAGAGGCATAATGATGTGGTTGTAGCCGGCATCTTTGGCATCGGTAAGCATGGTCGCTTCCAACTTGCCATTGAAGCCGAAGATAACTTCGTCGCTACTCAAAACCTGCAACGCGTCAAGCAGGTAGCGCGAGTTCAGGGTAATACTGCCGCTGCCAGTAATTTTACCGCCTGCGGTTGCCGTATTTTCACCAAGCTGAGACGCTATGGAGCGAATACTAAGCTTGCCTGATGCTTCATCAACTTCGATCGTTACGCTCCCAGCGCTCTCCCGGGCAAACAAGCTGGAAACTTTCGTAACATTTATAAGGTCAGCTCGTTTGAGTTGAGCCCGAACGGCGAATTCTTTTGGAATCAGCTTACGGTAGTCGGGATATTTTCCCTCGAGCAACCGCGCTACCAGCTCTATGTCGCCGGTTCGGAATAACACCTGTTGGTCGTCGTGGGTTACTGCCACATCTTCTTCCACGTCACCAACGATACGCAATAGGTCCTGCATAGCACTGGCGGGGACGAGCATATTGATATCCGCTTTGTTTGGACCCAAATCTTTCTCCGCCAGCCGGTAGCTGTCGGTCGCTGCCATATAGAGCCGCCCGTCAACTGTATGAAGCAACACGCCGGTCAGGACTGGACGGGATTCATCACCGGAAGCAGCAAAAACCACCTGTTGCAATGCTTTCTTGAGTAGTGGTGCGGACATCGTCCAGCTCTGCCCGCCAGCGATGGTCGGCATGACAGGGAAGTCATCGGCTACGATGCCGTTGATCGCCGAGTTGTATTGCTCGGTCGTGATATGCAGCTGCGCATCCTCAAGCACGAGATCGATAACTCCCGCCGGCAGACTGCTGATAAAGTCCTGCATCAGCCGGGCAGGGACAGTAATCGAACCTTCTTCGCTAATTTTCGCACCGATGTACTGCGTAATGGCGATGTCTAGGTTTGTGGCAGCGATACTGAGGCGATTGTTGCTTGTCCGGAGCAGCACGTTTGCAAGCACCGGCAGGGGGTTGCGGGCATTGGCTACCCGTGCGACGGTACCAAGCGCCCGATTTAAGTTTTCCTGTGTAACTTGTAGTTTCATAATGTTATCCTCAGCCTCATCCTTTCTATTACTTTAAAAATCCATTGCAGCTGTAGTTATAGGCCCTGTGGAAGATGGGTATAAACGGCAAGATAACAGGGATAAATAAGGGATCTTAATGCGTGGAAAAGCAGGGGAGTAGAGGCGATTGGCGTGCGGAAAACGAACCACTTTTGTGCACAGCGCTTTGACCGGGAAAAATAAATGAGCGGAAAGAGGGGATCCCGCACCGCCAATTACCCATAATTTGTGCACAGCGCTTCCCCACAAACCTTGGACTTTTCGACCTATAGACTTTCGGACCCGTAGCTGGTTATGCATACAACCGCTCCTTGATATCGGCGATGGTGTTGCGCAAATCGTTGTTCAGGTGGACTTCTTTTTCGATTTTTTCGACAGAATGAATAGCGGTTGTGTGGTCTTTTCTACCGAGTTCATGAGCAATTTTTGGGAAGCTCAAGTGCAACTCGCTCCGGAGCATGTACATAGCAACCTGCCTCGGGACGACAATATCTTTGTCCCGCTTCGGACCAAGCATATCTTCGAGTGGTATTTGGAAATGCCTGGCGGTCCGCTCAATGACCTGCTTTGCGCTTATGTGTTTTGGCCGCGTTTTGGCTGAACTGAGCAGCCCGCTGGCGATATTGACCGTTGGTTCGAGTTCCCGCATTTCGCAAAATGCCAGCAGCTGGTTTAATGCTCCCTCAAGCTCCCGGACATTGGTCGGTACGTTTGTTGCCAGGTATTCGGCGACTTCGCCCGGCAGTTCGACGCCGTGCGTTTGGGATTTTGACTTGACGATGGCACAGCGGGTTTCGAAATCCGGATTCTGCATGTCGATCGTCATGCCCCAGACAAAGCGGCTGCGTAAGCGTTCTTCAAGCGTGGGAATATCCCGCGGCGGCTTATCGCTGCTCATGATGATTTGTTTGTTTGCCTGATGCAGCGTGTTGAAGGTGTGGAAGAATTCTTCCTGTATCTTCTCCTTGCCGGCGATAAATTGAATATCGTCGACGATAAACACATCGGCGCTCCGATAATAATTCGCGAAGTCGCTGGCTTTCTTGAAGCGAATAGCATCGACAAACTCCTGAACAAACTGCTCGGTCGATATATAGAGTACGCGGGCCTGCGGGTTCCGCGCGAGTATGGCGTTGCCGACGGCTTGCATCAAGTGGGTTTTACCTATGCCAACGCCGCCATACAAAAAGAGCGGGTTATATTTCGTGCCCGGTTGCTGCACAATGGACTGGCAGGCAGCGAAGGCTAGCTCGCTGCCAGATCCGACAATAAAGGTGTCGAATGTGTAGCGCTCGTTGATGCCCTGGCGATAGGTGTGTGACAGGCTGCTGCGGGTTGCCGGCGCTGCCGTCGCCGGCTTCTTGACTGTCGGCACGGGCGACGTGACGAGCAAATCTTCGTCCAGTTCTCGGGCCGGCGGCGCTGCCTGGATCTTGAAAATCAACTCTTTCGGATTTACGCCATTACGTTCCAGGAGTTCGCGGAGCATGGCAATATATTTACGTTCCAACTGCTGCTTTATAAATACATTCGGGACGCCGATGATGACTACTTCACTGTCATTGCGGAGCAAGTGTGTGTTCTTAAACCACGTCACAAAATTGCCGCGTGAGACCGACAACTCTACCTCCCCCAATACTGCTTGCCAGAGGTTATCAAGTGGCATTTTAAGTAACTCCCCCGTTCGCTTGTTGTATGCATAAGACTATATCGAAACTGCAATGACTTTTCCACAGGATCCACAAAAATTACATCAAGTAAGACAAGAAATGGGCAAATGGAGACAAAGTTATCCACAGTCACGCACTACACCTTAAAACCTGGGGATAGAATTTGCAGAGCGGTGGAAAAGTTGCTAGACTTAGTGGGTTAAATATTGTCAAAAGTACGCTACAATAGCTTGTAGTGTGTAGTCCTTAGCTTATAGCAAAGCGACGCCGCCATGAGCTACGAGCTACCAATCACAAGCTAAAATCCAAAGGATTTTCATATGCCAAAACGAACCTACCAACCCAAGAAACGCCAGCGCTCAGGCGAGCATGGCTTTCTGAAGCGCATGGCGACCAAAGCCGGACGCGCGGTGCTCCATCGCCGCCGGCTCAAAGGCCGCACCAAACTATCGGCATAAAACAGAGCGTAGTTCACAGCGATGTCATTCCCGGCTTGCCCGGGAATCCAGTTAACAATAAGGCATAGTACCTTTCGACTGGATCCCCGAGTCAAGCCCGAGGATGACGGATGCAAAACCGTCATCCGAGGACTACTAGCTACCCACTATTCCCTGTAAACTAAAGATATGCTTTCGCGTCAGAATCGATATCATGGGTACAACAGCCTGAGTTTCGTGTACCGCAACGGATCGACGGTGCGCAGTAAGTTTATAGTACTCAAATATATTCGAAATCCCCGCCGGAGCGACTACCGGGTTGCAGTTATCGTCAGCCGTAAGATCCACAAATCAGCAGTAAAACGCAATCGGGTGCGCCGGCGAATTTACGAAATAGTCCGCCAGCTTCCGGAACCTGAGCCATACGACATCGTGTTGACTGTTTTTAGCGACGAAGTCATCGATTTGTCCGATACCGAGCTAGTCAACACGGTACGTGGTTTATTCCGAAAAGCAAACCTTCGCCGCAAAACAAATACGCTGCCTGTCGACACTCCTCATGGTATAGTTAAATCAAGAGAGGAAAAACGGTAAGCTATGTTTACCACCCTGATTGCTCAGCCAATCTTCAACCTGTTGGTCTTGATTTATGCGCTATTGCCCGGCCACAACCTCGGCCTGGCAATTATTGTCTTTACGTTCATCGTCCGCCTATTGCTTTGGCCGCTTGTTAAACGTCAGCTGCACCAGACGAAGCAGATGCGCAAGCTCCAGCCAGAACTGAAGCGCATTAAAAAAGAATCCAAAGGCGACAAGCAAAAAGAATCAACCATGGTGATGGCGCTGTACAAAGAGCATGGCGTCAGTCCGTTCGGTTCGATCTTTATTGTGATTTTGCAGCTGCCTATCCTGATTGCACTATATGACGGCCTCAGGCGGGTGGTAGATAATCCGCACCAGCTGATCAGCTTTGCGTATCCTGCACTGCAGCACCTGCCGTGGATGCAACACCTGTCGCAGAATATACATGCATTTGATGGCACACTCTTCGGCCTCGTTGACCTGACGAAAAGTCCGCTCGGGGCTTCGGGAGTCTACTGGCCGGCGATGGTCATTGCGCTCGGCAGTGCTGTTGTCCAGTATTATCAGAGCAAACAATTGCTGGTAACCGATAAAAACGCCCGCAGCTTGCGGACTATTTTGCGCGAAGCCGGTTCCGGTAAGGAAGCCGACCAGTCGGAAGTCTCGGCGGCAGTCGGCGGCATGACACGGTATTTTATCCCTGTCATGGTGCTGTTCTTTACGATTCGCTTGCCTGCTGCACTCGGCCTGTACTGGCTGGTCGGCGGCTTGATTGCCTACGTGCAGCAATCGCTGGTACTTCGAGAGGATACGACAGAACTCGAAGCTCTGGCCGACAAGCCGGGCAAAGATATTGCAGCCATTCCCGAAGCTGAAGTTATTACTGACACCGAAGAAACACCTCAGAAAAATACCTCCAAAACAAAAAACCGCCGCACTAAGCGAAGAAGGAGGAAGTGATATGAGCAACGTGAGTCATGACGAGGTTGCTGCTACGCCAACCGACCATACCAATACAGAAGCTGGACTCGAGTCGGCGATTATCTATGCCAAGAAGTTCTTGGAAGATCTACTGTCGTTTTTAGGCCTCAATACTGAAGTTCATGCAACCCACGAGGATGACGTTATTCAACTGAATATTCCTTCTACACAAATGAACGGATTTCTCATCGGCCAGCATGGCGACAACATGCGCGCCATGCAGTTCCTTACCAGTAACGCCCTGAAAAAC
>CAZPPY010000068.1:0-5884 GCA_964588575.1 uncultured Candidatus Saccharibacteria bacterium | reverse complement strand
AAAGCATCTAAGGTATAGTACTCTTTTCCAAAGCTCATTGTCAAGATAACTATGGCAGAAAAGATTGTAATCCTTACAGCGCTATAACTTCTCTGTTAGGCTTCAGAGGGCTGAGCTTCATTCTCAAGCTCCTCGATATCGACAATATCGGACTTATCGACGAGCGCAAGCGAAACCACCTCATCACCGTCATTCAAGCGCATGATGCGAACTCCTTGGGTCGCTCGGCCAAGTGCCGGAATATCTTTGAGGCCCAAACGAATAGTTTGCCCCTGGCTCGATATAATGATCACTTCTTGCCCGTCATCCTCTTGAAGCGTTTTCACGCCAATTAATTCGCCGGTCTTAGAATTCACGACAGCTGAACGAATGCCAACACCACCGCGCGCATGTGGTGTAAATTGTGCAACTTTTGTACGCTTTCCATATCCATATTTACTGATGACAAAGATACTCGAATTCTCTTCAACAATATCCATTCCAATGACGTGATCACTACTACGCAGACGTATACCACGGACTCCGCGTGAAACGCGGCCCATTGGCCGAACCTCTTTTTCGTGGAAACGAATGGCCTGGCCCTGGGCAGTGGAAATGAGAGCTTCATTATTGCCGTTTGTCATACGGATCCACTTTAACTCATCACCGTCATCAAGATTGATTGCAATCAGGCCAGTACTTCGGACATTCTGGTACTGCTCAAATGGAGTCTTTTTTACCACTCCACGAACTGTACACATGAATAGATTACCGCCGCTCATCTGCTGATTGACGTTAATCACGGCGCTGACACTCTCTTCAGGCTGTAGTTGCAGTAGATTAACAAGGGCGATACCTTTTGCGTTCAAGCTTGCGGTCGGGACCTCATAAGTCTTCAGGCGGAAAACGCGTCCGCGATTTGTGAAGAATAATAAGTAGTCATGCGTACTAGCATATACAACTTTCTCAATGACATCTTCCTCGCGTGTTACCATACCCCGACGACCCTTACCGCCGCGTCCCTGCTTCTTATATTCAGCGATCTGGCTACGTTTGATGTAATTAGCAGCGGTCAGCGTGACAACCACTTGCTCATTGGCAATCAGGTCTTCGTCGCTCATCCGGCCTAGCTCTGATGGCACAACTTTCGTTCGGCGATCATCGCCATATTGCTTCTTGAGCTGCTTTAATTCGTCTTTAATAATGCTTAGGATCTTTTGTTCATCAGCCAAGATCGTTTCCAACTCGCCGATAAGCTTCAAAAGGTCATTTAATTCATTCTCAACCTCTTGGCGCTTTAAGCCGGTGAGCGTACTCAACTGCATACTGAGGATGGCCCGAGCCTGTATGTCTGTCAGCTTGAACTGCGCTATCAAATTCTCTTTGGCTTCTTCTACCGTTTCGCTGGCGCGGATAGTTTTGATGACCTCGTCGATATGATCAATGGCAATTTTTAAGCCTTCAAGGATATGGGCACGCTCACGTGCCTTGCGAAGCTCGAATTCGGTTCGGCGGCGTACTACTACCTGGCGGTGCTTGATATGCTCTTTAAGGATGTCCTGGAGTCCCAAAACGCGCGGCTGAATGCCATCAATGAGCGCCATCATATTAAAATGGAATGTGGTCTGCAACGGCGTGAGCTTATAAAGCTGATTGAGGAGTTTCTTGGGATACGCATCCTTCTTGAGGTCAATAACAACCCGTACATTACCACGTGAGCTTTCGTCACGGATATCCGAGATACCGAGCAGTTTCTTTTCCTTCACGAGATCAGCGATTTTAATAACTAGGCTTTCTTTGTTCAAAGCATACGGAATCTCGGTAATAACGATCTGGTGACGGCCCTTCGCATTCTCGATAATCTCCGCCACGCCTCGAGTTACCACGCCACCGCGGCCGACTGCATATGCCGAGCGGATCGAGTCCTTGCCATAAATAATGCCGCCTGTTGGAAAATCAGGACCCTGGACATACTGCAAGAGATCATCTAGTGCAGCATCCGGGTGGTCGATCTGGTAAACCGTCGCATCAATCAATTCACGAAGGTTATGCGGGGGAATATTGGTGGCCATTCCAACAGCAATACCCATCTGACCATTCAGCAACAAGTTGGGTAGCTTTGCCGGCAAAACGGTTGGCTCAGTTGTCGTACCGTCGTAGTTATCGCGGAAATCTACCGTTTCCTTATCAATATCTGCCAAAAGTTCATCGGCAAGACGTGCCATTTTGGCTTCGGTATAACGCATAGCAGCTGGCGGATCGCCGTCCATAGAACCAAAGTTTCCCTGTCCATCGATCAGCATATACCGCATAGACCAGGGCTGCGCCAGGCGTACCATCGCATCATAAATGGCTACGTCACCATGCGGATGGTATTTACCCATCACCGCACCGATGACATTGGCGCTTTTACGATGACGCGCGCCACTGCGCAAGCCTTCTTCATTCATACTGTAAAGAATTCGGCGGTGCACTGGCTTCATTCCGTCGCGTACGTCAGGCAGCGCGCGGTCAATGATAACGCTCATAGAGTAACGAAGGTAGCTATCCTCCATAACGTTCTCAACCATGCGCCGCTCAAGCACACGGGAGTGGCTAGGGGCCATAATCTCACCTTCAAGCGGCGTGTTGTCTATTGGTTCAGAGTTTGTTTGTTCTGCCATATTAAATGTCCAAATCTTTCACAAATTTTGCATTTGTCTGAATAAAGTTCTTGCGCAATTCCACTTCCGTGCCCATGAGCTTATTAAAGATTGCATCTGCTTTCTCGCTGTCCTCGACATTTACCTGAACAAGAACGCGTTTTGTTGGGCTCATAGTTGTCTCGTATAGTTGCTCTGCATCCATTTCGCCAAGTCCCTTGTAGCGCTTCTGCTCGATAAAACCAGCCTGTTTAAATCGCTCTTCAGCTGGATTAACTTTCAACCCTTCTTTTCTACGGTTTTCGATGGTTTCGTCGAGAACGTGATCAAGCTCAGCTTCATCATATATAAAGACACTGGATTTCCGCCCGGGCTTCACAAGCTCAAACAACGGTGGCTTCGCTAGATAAACATGTCCAGCATCAATAAGCGGCTTCATATAACGGAAGAAGAATGTCAGCAGAAGTGTACTGATATGCGAGCCGTCCACATCGGCATCGGTCATAATGATGATCCGATGATACCGTAGCCCGTTAATGTCGAACGATTCCTCGATCCCCATACCGAGAGCTTTGATAAGACTTAGGATTTCATTATTTGCAAGCATCTTGTCGAGCCGGGCCCGTTCGACATTCAGCACCT
Source organism: uncultured Candidatus Saccharibacteria bacterium (assembly GCA_964588575.1). Classification (GTDB taxonomy): domain Bacteria; phylum Patescibacteriota; class Saccharimonadia; order Saccharimonadales; family UBA4665; genus JANWHZ01. The sequence goes on along the minus strand of CAZPPY010000068.1, from coordinate 2,621 downwards.
TTCCCCGCAATGGCAAAATTGCCTGCGTCTTGCTGTCCCGCCCACCTTTTGCTGATCCGCCTGCTGAGTCCCCCTCTACCAGAAAAATCTCTGACTCGGCCGGGTTCTTACTAGAACAATCCGCCAGCTTACCTGGCATGCTTGCACCATCCAGAATACCTTTACGAATAATATTCTCACGTGCCGCCCGAGCCGCTTTACGAGCTCTAGCCGCAAGCAATGCCTTGCCAATGATACCCCTGGCGATTGCTGGGTGCTCTTCCAAGTAATAATTAAGATACTCACTCAAGACTTGCTCAACATAACCACGAACTTCCGGATTGCCAAGTTTGTTTTTCGTCTGACCCTCAAATTGAGGGTCAGTTAATTTAACTAATATGACGGCGGTCAAACCCTCCCGGCAATCTTCGCCAGAGAGGTTCTCTTCCTTCTCCTTGAGTAGGCCGGCTTTACGGGCGTAATCATTAATAACTCGCGTAAGCGCAGCGCGAAAACCAGTCAGGTGCGTACCACCATCGGGGTTAAATACATTATTGGCAAATGTCTTAATGCTCTCTGTAAACGCGTCAGTGTATTGCAGTGCAATTTCAATCTGCGTACTATCAACCATCTTATCGGCGTAGAATACATCGTCACCTATGACTTCTTTTCCAATATTCAAATGTTTAACGTACGACTGGATACCGCCTTCAAAATAAAAACTATATCGTTCGCCCGTTCGCTCGTCCTCAATTGAGGTACGAATCCCCTTTGTCAGATAAGCAGCATGGCGTAGGCGATCAAGAATAGTATCGTAGTTAAACGTTGTTGTCTCCATAATCGATCCGTCAGGATAAAAAGTAATTTCTGTGCCTGTTTTATCCGACTTACCAACGATTTGCAGATCCGTCTTTGGTGCGCCATAGGCGTATTCCTGACGGTAAATGTTGCCGTTCTGATAAATTGTCGCGATCAGCCGACTCGATAAAGCGTTTACAACACTAACACCAACACCGTGTAGACCACCTGAAACTTTATAGCCACCGCCGCCAAACTTTCCACCGGCGTGCAGTATTGTCAGCGCGACTTCAACGCCACTCTTACCCGTCTTTGCATGGATACCAGTTGGAATCCCGCGGCCGTCATCAGTAATCGTTATACCGCCATCCGCAAGTACTTTCACTGAGACGGCAGTTGCAAAGCCGGCGAGCGCCTCGTCGATACCATTATCGATAATCTCCCACACCAGGTGGTGCAGACCCTCTACGCCAGTACTACCAATATACATACCAGGTCGCTTCCGGACAGGGTCAAGACCCTCCAGAACCTGGATTTGATCCGCTTCATAACCTTTTGTGTTTGTCACAGTATCACAACCCTCATTACATACGTATTGTATTTTCCACCTGTTACTTACTTATTATATTGGAAATCTATCTATATAACAACAGCCGGTCAGGCTCCTACGCGTCTGGTCCAGCTTGATCGATGTGAAGCTCGCCTTCCTGATCAATAAATATACCGTCGTCACCATGCGCAACCGGTTTATCAGTTGTCAATGGCGCTTGTGCACCAGTAGATAATTTCGGCGCGCTTACGGCTGAGGCATCAAGCTCCTTCGCTGAGGCATCCCAGGGATTGGCTAATGAAAGTCCGGAAGATGATGACGTATTGGGCATGGTTGGTCCTGCCGCTGGAACGATAGCATTACGTGGAATAGTATTCATGCCCTGAGGCGGAGTAAGTCTATCACCAAAATTACCGACACTGGAACTCATATGATCAGCCGGCGTAGGGCTCGCCTGGCGCTTAGTCAGCCAGTCGTCAAGAAAACTTGGGCTGCTAATTTTACTGGGCGTGGCCGGCGGCGTGATAGCTGGAGCCGATGGGAAGCCCATGCTGGGCGGTTGTCCTAATGGACGCGCGGGTGTTGACCAAGGTGAGGAAGTGCCAAAACTGGGCTTTGGTGGCTCGGCCTTGGTTTTCATACGTTCAAAGATTTCCTGTTCAATCAATGCTTTAGGACGGCCATACTTTGCTGCAGATAGCTGTTTTAAGGCTTCCGCCAGCTTTGCGTTCGGCGTACCAAGCGGGGGCAAAGTCGCCATACTAAATGGCTGCGTTGGAACACCGCTTATCATGGTACGAACGGCGGCATTATAGTTTGGCATGCGTATAAGATCCGTCTCATCAAATGCCGGACGGAAGTAACGATGCAGGCTTTCTGCATCGCGGTCACCCACGCTGAATCCAACAGTTGTGCCAACGTTTCCAAATACTGCATCACGAATCTCTTCACTCAATTGCGTCGTAAACTGATTGGCGACAATTAAGTTCAAGTGGTATTTTCGTGCTTCAGATAGAATAGTTGCGAAAGAATCTGTTGAAAAATTCTGAAACTCATCAACATAGAGCGCAAAGTCCGTGCGCTCACTTTCCGGCACACTTGCTCGACTCATAGCAGCCGCCTGAAATTTCATAACAAAAATCATGCCGAGGAGCTTTGAGTTTAGATCGCCCGTCCTGCCTTTGCTCAGGTTCACGAACATAGACAGCACGCGCAGGGCATCAATCAGACGTTGCCGAACATTGGGGATGTGCTCCAGCTTGATGGAGTTGCGCTCCAGCCCCTTGGCCTGGGC
>CAZPPY010000067.1:2511-5991 GCA_964588575.1 uncultured Candidatus Saccharibacteria bacterium | reverse complement strand
TAACCACGAATTTGAAACAACTATCGGCAGTAAAGCTGAGATAGAATCGATGCTTAATCGCCTGCAATACACTTTTGACGTGCACGTCGATAAACGCCGCCGGAAAGCCCGGTTTGAAGATCTGGAAATCTGCTTGGACGAAGTCGAACAGCTCGGCACATTCGTCGAAGTCGAAGCGCTAACCGCAGATACGGCAGACGTTGATGCGGTGCAGGCACGATTATGGTCACTACTCAGACGGCTTGGCACAGATGAAGAGGACCGTGTATACGAGGGCTACCCCAGTCTCATGCGCGACCACGCCAGTAGTAAGATTGCATAAGCATTTTACAGAGGTAAAATTGTTGACAAATAAACATTTAACTGCTATGATTGCTGCGCTTTGAGCTTGCTCGAAGTACCTTAAAATCTCTGTGCACGAGTTCCCAAAAGGAGAAACGAAATGTACCGTGCCAAGCAACCCGTCGAATACGTCGCCAAAAGCGGAAAGAGGTTCGTATACCTCAGTAGTATGCCGATTCAGAGTGACCTGTTGTACAGTCCGGACGGCGAGACCTATTTCAGGCTCGTCTGCCGCGGTTTCGGTGGCTCATCCATCGACCACGACTTGTCCTTCGAGGATCCTCATCGTGGTGTGAGTGGCACACTGCGCCATGAAGAGAACGTCGTGCTGTACGACGGTGAGCTATACTTCCGTCAGGAAGCACCGCTCAGCCTCGAAAATCTGAAGATCATTCCACTGCCTGCTGCACGGTATACAGAATACCTGATGCGGACAGCGGACGGCACCTTCATTTACGTCGGTGCCGATAAGTACGAGTTTTCGTACGAATCGTTCCGCATGTATATTGGCGATGGAACGACGATGCGCGAGGTTCCCATTTCTCGTGTCGAGCGCTTCCGTGACGGTGGTACGACTATTATTCTTACCGCCGAGGGGAGGTTTTACTCTCCTTCGCCATTCTATGCCCAAGAAGATCCAGAAAGACAATTCCCGAAATGGGGAGAAGAACCTCTGGTTCGACTCAAGGCCGACGACTATGACATAGTCGAAACGCCTGAGGGCAGGGTGACGATCACGAAGAAGTAGCAGCAGAGAGCCTGGGCGGGGCAAGAAGAGCGGTAACGCTTATATTCTTCCCCCGTCCAGCGATCATATTTTTATACACAGTCTGTTTATACAGACCAGCGCCGTATACAGCCGTCAACGAAAAGTGCACCCCTTTTATTTTCGGGGTGCACTTACCGTTCGTGTATTTTGTCTTGTCGAGGCATAGGTTATAGAGTATGCAGCGACAAGGACGGTTGCTCTGGCGTGTGGAAATCTGTCGACAGCTTAACCCTGTCGAGCGATTCCGGCCGGAACTGTGTGTCCCAAAGTTGTGGCATAGATTCTCTCCTCCCTAGCCCTTAACGTTTGTACATTCTTACGATACGGCGTTTCCGGCGGGCAGACTATAAGTAATTTCACGCAGGCTCCGTTACCTGCGTCACAATCGCCGGGTAACATTTCTCACACGTTGCCTACACCTGGATGTTTATCTCTGGTAAAATGTATCCGTATCTACTAGCGTGCCCGCGTAGCTCAGTGGATTAGAGCGCTTGTCTTCGGAACAAGAGGTCGTAGGTCCGAATCCTGCCGCGGGTACCAATCGGGATTCAATTAGTAGGCGTCGGAACGGCGTCTACTTTTGTTATGATTCGTGTATGAAACATCTTCTATTATCTGGTAGTGAGTTCGAGCCACGAGAAGGTTATGAGAGATCTGTACTCTTTACTAGCGACGATTTCGGAGTTAATACAAAGGTCCAACTCATGCGTCTTGCCCCAAACCAGAGCATCAAACCACATCACCATAATATTCGTACCGAATGCTTTAGAATTGTGTCTGGAAAAGGTTCAATAAGGATTAATGGTGAAGTTGTCGCATCTTCTGAAAATGATATGGCCTTATGTGAGCCTGGCGATATACATGAATTTATCAATGAATCAGCCACAGAACCACTAATATTCCTCGTCATACGCTCAAATGATCCTGGCAATGGAGATATGATTTGGGAAGATACTCAACTCTGATATATTAACTTGGTTCTAACTTCGTTAATAGTGGTGTACAATTTCCTGAAGGACGGTTTATGCATGAGAGAGCTACAGACGCAACTCTGGGAAATACTGGTACCGGTCGCCGATAACGACGGCCATGAATTTGATATATCACACCACCGGGCATGGGATGAACAAGTGCGGCAACTCACCGGCGGCCTGACGATTCTTCGGACTGCGAAAGGCCAGTGGTATGATGCCGCAGGCAACCTGTTCACCGAAAAGGTCATACCGGTGCGCATAGCCTGCGACGAGGAAAAAGTGTACCAAATTGCAGAAATAACCTTGAGCCACTACGGCCAGCTTGCTATCATGGCGTACCAAATCAGTGACCGTGCGCTGATATTCGAAGCCTAAAAGCCAGACCTTCTTGCTGATGCGCCCTCCTTCGGAGTAGGAATATTCACTGTTGGCAATTCCCTGTAACCGCATAATCATAAGCTGTAACACCAGAAGGAGGAGCTATGTTACTACTTATCGCCGCAATTCTTGCAATATTATGGCTCTTAGGGTTTATCGGCCATGTTGGGGGGAGCCTGATTCATCTGGTGCTTCTGGTTGCGCTCATTATTCTTATATACGACCTGATCTCCCGCAGCCGCCGCACCGTCTAGCAAGTTTTCAGTGGCGGAATGGCTCCACATCTGTTAAGCTGTGGTTATACAAAATTGTATCCCAAGGAGCCAGGGGGCGACTGAATGCAATTTTGAGAGGAGAAGCGTAGAGTCAGGTCGAAGCTTTTGCCGCTGAAGCTGCAAAACGAGACTTGCTCGTACGCTTCGACGACGAGCCCCGTTAGCTCAATTGGATAGAGCATCAGTTTCCGGTACTGAGGGTTGCAGGTTCAAGTCCTGTGCGGGGTACCATATCTAGGACCAGTAGAGACGTCGAGCTAGGCGTCTCTTTTGTTACACTGAAACCATGGAAACATTTACGCAGAAATGGGCAATTATCTCTCTGCTTGAAAATGCTACGGAAGGCTCAGAGTTTTATTTCACAGATTTTCCTTTGCATCTAACACTGGCCGGAGTATTCGCAAGCAATAAGGACGGTGCTCAACTCGCAAACGGATTGGCCGATCTACTGAGTCGTCAGCCTCAAATAGAAATAGAAGCCGACGAGAAAGCGATGTTTGGCTCCAATAAAGATATTGCCGTTATGAAAGTGAAGAAAGGTCCTGCGTTAATGAATCTGTACCAGCTTATTTATGAGTGGCTTAAAAGTGCTGGCACTCAATTTAATTCACCTGAATATGAAGGAAACGGCTACATACCCCATAGTACCTTTCAAAAAACAGGCTTGCTATCGTCAGGCGAAAAGCGAACACTAAAGTCTGTGTCTCTCATTGACCTGTACCCTCATAGTGATGGCTATCAG